>JBFHQK010000055.1:0-12078 GCA_041592255.1 Fontimonas sp. | reverse complement strand
CGGCGGACAGCTGCTGGTGATCCTCGTGGCTGTCCAGGCGCGAGATATCCGCCGGCGAGACATCGAGCTCGTTGAGCTGGTCGATGTAGAAGGTCGAATAGCCCAGCACCAGCACCGAGGTCAGATCATCGACGCCGCCAACGCTGCCCAGCTGCCACTGGGTGTTGAGCACCGCGGTGTCGGAACCCTTCTCCAGGTGTCCGGGGGTGTCGAACGAGGTGATGAAGTTGTACGGATCATCCTCGATCGCCGGATCGAAGCTCTCGAGGTAGGCGCGGGTGTCGTCGTCGAGTTGCTTGAGCTGATAGGGCCAGAACGCGATCTCGGTGGCCGAGGTCTGCAGCAGCAGATCGCTGCGCACCGTCGCGCCCGGATAAAAGCGCAGACGCACGCGGCCGGCCTTCTGCTCGAGGCGTTCCTCGTCGCGCTGCAGGAACTGGTTGTACAGCTCGCCGTCCTCGCGGCGCAGCAGGCCGGCGGCACGCGCGCCGCCCCAGTCGCCCAGATCGCCGCCGATGCCGGCCTCGAAATGGTGCGCATTGTGCTGGCCGTAGCTGTAGCGCGCGTCACCGCTGAGTTCGCCCTGCGGCTCGACGGTGGAGACGTTGAACACGCCGGCGATGGTGTTCTTGCCAAACAGCGTGCCCTGCGGCCCGCGCAGCACTTCGACGCGGTCGATGTCGAACATTGACTCGGTGAAATAGGCCGGGCGGCCGTAGAACAGCTCGTCCTGCACGAAGCCCACCGACGCCTCGAAACTCGGATTGAAAGCGTTGGTGCCGAAGCCGCGGATGAACAGCTGCGGCGAGCCCGGGTCATCGACATCGACGCGCACGTTGGGCACGTACTGCGCGACGTCGGCGAGGTCGACGGCGCCGGTTTCCTCGATGAAGTCCCCGCCCAGCGCCGTGACCGAAATCGGCACCTGCTGCAGCGACTGCTTGGTCTTCTGCGCGGTGACGACGATCTCCTCGATCTGGCGCGACGCAGCGGACTCGACCGGCGCCGGTGCTGTCGGCGCGGCGCGCAGCGGCGCGACGTCGATCGTGGTCAGCGTCGCCTCGGGCGTCGCCGGCGGCGCGCGGTCCGGCGCGGCCGGCGCGTCCGCTGCCGGCTGCTGCGCCGGGGGTTCGGCCGTGCTGTCGGCAAACAGCGCGTCGAGCACATCGTCCTGCGCCTGCGCCATGCCGGCCACCAGCGCCAGCAGCGGCGCCGAACATTTCTTCCAGTCCATCATCACCCGTCCCCCAAAGCGTTATCTCTTCGTGCCGGCGCGCGCACCGGCGGCGCTGGCCAGTGCGCGCAGCACGCCATCCATTTCGTCGGCCAATGCGGCGGCCGTGCGCGGCGGATCGGCCGCGGTCGCAATCGCGATGCCGCCCTGCAGCAGCGCGCCCAGCAGCAGCGTGGTCAGCGCCGGCACCGACTGCGGCGCCAGCTCGCCGGCATCGACCGCGGCCAGCAGTCCGGCGGTCACCGCCTCGCCGGCAATCGCGCTGTCGATGCCATGCCACAGCTCCCAGCCGAGCACCGCCGGCGCCTCGATGTAGATCATGCGGCCGTAACGCGGCTGCGTCGACAGCTCGAAACTGGCGCGCATCCCGCGCTGCACCTGCTGCAGCGGCGTCGGCGCCTTGAGCGCCTCCTGCATCACGCGCTGCGCCATCTCGCGATCGCGCGCTTCGAACACGGCGCGGAACACCGCGAGCTTGTCGGTGAAATGGTGGTAGAACGCGCCCTTGGTGACGGCGGCGGCGCGGACGATGCGCTCGACGCCCACCGCGGCGAAGCCTTCGCGCACGAACAGCCGCTCCGCCGCCTTGAGCAGGCGTTCGCGCGTCGCCGCACCGCGCGCCTGCGGGCGGCGGCGCACCGCGGCGGCGCACCGCGGCCGTGCACTCGCCGTCGTGCCGCGCGGCCGGCGTAGGGCGGATTTCCCAGTGTGTGCCATTGACACAAAACATACCCGCGGTATGGAATCGGCGGAAGAGTAAATTTCGCTCCGATCCTCCTTTTTTCGATCCCGGCATCTCCATGAACCGATTCCATCGCGTGCTGAGCGCCTGCGTTGCCGCGCTGCTGCTGAGCGCGTGCAGCGAGCGCGAGGCGCCGCCTGCCGTTGCCGCCGTCCCCGCCGCGGCCGCGGTTGCCGCGCCCGCCGATCCGGCGCTGGCGCGCCTGTACGAGCAGACCTGCAAGACCTGCCACGGCGCGCCCGGCACCGGCGCGCCGCTGACCGGCGACGCCGCTGCCTGGGCCAGTCGCAGCGCGCAGGGCCTGGAGGTGCTGGTCGAACACACGGTCAGCGGCTTCAAGGGCATGCCGCCGCTGGGCTCGTGCGCGGATTGCAGCGAGGACGATTTCGTCGCGCTGATCCGCTACATGGCGCAGCTGCCATGAAGCGCCGCGAGTTTCTCGGCGCTGCCGCCGGTCTGGTGGCGGCCGGCAGCCTCGCCGGCTGCGACGATCACGGCGCCGCCAACCTGCCGCAGCCGCCGGCCGCCAGCGTCGGCCCCGACGGCAAGAAGCGGCTGCCGTGGCAGAACTGGTCGGGTTACCAGTTCGGCCTGCCGGCACAGCGCGTCGCCCCGGCGTCGGAGGACGAGCTGGCCGCGCTGATGAAATCGGCGCCGGGTCCGATCCGCCCGGTCGGCGCCGGCCATTCGTTCACGCCGCTGGTGCCGACCGATGGCACGCTGCTGTCGCTGCGCAATTTCGACGGACTGCGGTCCCATGACCCGGCGCAGCTCACGGCCACCCTGGGCGCCGGCACCAAGCTCGGCCAGATCGGCGCGCTGCTCGACGGCATCGGCCAGGCGCTGCCGAACATGCCCGACATCGACCAGCAGTCGATCGCCGGGGCGATGGCGACCGGCACCCACGGCACCGGCCAGTCGCTGGGCGCGCTGCACAGCTACGTCACCGCGCTGCGGCTGGTGACGCCGCGCGGCGAGGTGATCGACTGCTCGCGCGACCGTCACCCCGAGATCTTCGACGCCGCGCGCGTATCGCTGGGCAGCCTGGGCGTGATCACGCAGTTCACCCTGCAAAACATCCCGACCCACCGGCTCAAGCGCCGCGTCTGGCTCGAACCGATCGACGCGCTGATCGAGCGTTTCGACGAGCTGGCGGCCGCCAATCACAGTTTTGAGATCTACTTCATCCCGTTCTGCAGCCACGGCGTGGCGATCGCGATCAATCCCACCGACGAAGCGCTGCAGCCGCGCGGCGCCGAGCAGGACAACGACGCGGTGATGGAGATGAAGAAGCTGCGCGACCTCGCCGGCTGGTGGCCCGGCCTGCGGCGGCGGCTGCTCGACCTGGCCACCGCCGATTTCCAGCCCGAGGAAGCGGTCGACATCTGGTACCGCATCTTCCCGTCGAGCCGCGAGGTGCGTTTCAACGAGATGGAATACCACCTGCCGCGCGCGGCGCTGCTGAGCGCGTTCAAGCAGGTGCGCGCGCGCGTCGAGTCGCGGCATACGGACGAGTTTTTCCCGATCGAGCTGCGCGTGGTGCGCGGCGACGACGCCTGGCTGTCGCCGTTTTATGGCCACGAAAGCTCCGGCTCGATCGCGGTGCATCGCTACCACAAGGAAGATCCGCTGCCGTACTTCGCCGACATCGAGCCGATCTATCAGGCCTACGAGGGCCGGCCGCACTGGGGCAAGATGAACACGCTCGACGTGACCACGTTTGCGCAGCGCTATCCGCGCTGGAAAGACTTCCTCGAGGTGCGCGCCGCGCTCGACCCCGACGGGCGCATGCTCAATCCCTACCTGCGCACGGTGTTCGGCCTTGGTTAACCGGACGCGCCGCCTGCTGCTCGGCGCCGCAGTGGCCGCACCGCTGGCGGCGGCGGTGGCCGCCCGACCGCGCGCACGCGCCGGGGCGCACGATGCCTACTTCCGCACGGTGCAGGCGGCGCTGGCGCGCGCCGGCCTGCTGCGCCCCACACTGGTGATCGACCGCCAGCGGCTGGCGCACAACATCGGCCGCCTGCAGGCCCATCTGCCAGCCAGCAAGCAGTACCGCATCGTCGCCAAGTCGCTGCCGAGCCTGAAGCTGATCGACACCGTGCGCGCGGCCACCGGCACGGATCGGCTGATGGTGTTCCACCAGCCGTTCCTGAATCTCATCGCCGCGCAGATGAGCGATGCGCGCGTGCTGCTGGGCAAGCCGATGCCGGCGGCTGCGGCGCAGCGCTTCTTCGCGCATCACCGCAATCCGGCGTTCGATCCGGCGGCGCAAATCGAGTGGCTGATCGACAGCCCGCAGCGGCTGGCCGAGTACCGCGAGATCGCGCGCGCGCGACACGGCGACGGGCTGGGTCGGCTGCGTGTCAACCTGGAAATCGACGTCGGCCTGCATCGCGGCGGCGTGCGCAGCGCGCAGGCCGCGGCCGAACTGGTGCGCGCGATCGATGCCGAGCCGGCGCTGCAGTTTTCCGGCTTCATGGGTTACGAGGCGCATGCGTCGAAAATGCCCGGCCTGCTCGGCGGCCCGCGCGGCGCACTGGTCAAGGCGATGCGCTTCTATGCCGAGTGCGTCGACGCCGCGCGCGCGGCGCAGGGCGCGCAGTTCGATGCCAAGACCCTGACGCTCAATTCCGGCGGCAGCTCGACTTATCAGCTATACGACGACGCCGCGCCCTGCAACGAGCTGGCGCTGGGCTCCGGACTGGTGATGCCCACCGACTTCGACCAGCCGACGCTGGCCGATCACGTGCCGGCCTGCTTCATCGCCACGCCGGTACTCAAGGCGCTCGAGCGCACCGAGCTGCCGGGCCTGGAGTCGATGACCGGCCTGTTCCGCGCCTGGGATCCGAACACCGCGCGCGCGTTCTACCTCTACGGCGGCTACTGGCTGGCCGATCCGGTGTCGCCGCCGGGCCTGCAGCGCAACGCAATCTGGGGCCACTCGACCAATCAGGACCTGCTCAACGGCTCGGTCGATGTGCAGCTCGCCGTCGGCGACCACGTGTTCCTGCGGCCGCGACAATCCGAATTCGTGTTCCTGCAGTTCGGCGACCTGGCCGTCTACGACGACGGCGAGATCGTCGACAGCTGGCCGGTGTTCCAGCAAGGCGCGTAAGGCCAAGCTGCGCCCCGACCGCGCGCATGCTCCTGAAATGCAATGTCGTCGCGATTCCGGTGCACGCAGAACCGCACCGCTTCACCTGCAGCCTAATCGCCGCTTGCCGGAACGGAGCCCCCGATCAGCCCCACAGACCGCGCGCCCACCCGGCAAACAGCACCAAGAAACCGCCGATCTCCCCGATGGTCAGCAATCCCATGTACGCGTTGATTGCGGTTCCGTGAACATGACGAGTGCCCAGCACGTGGGGGCGGCGCAGCTGGTTGTCGGTATCACGCAGCAAGCCGTGCACGAGGTAGGTCGCGACGGCCGAAGCAAAGAGCAGAATGGGTACGGCTACGGCGGCTTGATTCACGCGCTCCGACCAGGTGCTGCGCTCTGCAAACTCCAGGAGCACCAGACAGGCAAACGCGTACATCAGGGATGCGCGATGACAGATATCGACGTATACGGGCGCTTGTGCATCCGGGCTTTTCATGATGCAGCGGTATTTCCACAGGCCCGTCAGCATTCCAGTCGCAAAGAAAAGTCCGCTGCCGAGCAAAGCTATTTGAACCGAGTTCATCCCGTATCTTCCCAACTCAAGTGATCACTGCGCGCGCTGCGATCACGGGCGCAACGCCAATCATGGCTTCCCGCGTGACAATCGCGGCCAACTCGGCCTCACTCCAGCCCTGCGTGCCCGCAGGCCGCATCGGCAGCACCAGGTAGCGTGTTTCAGCGGTGGTATCCCACACGCGGATTTCAGTCGTGGCTGGCGGATCGAATCCCATCTCATGCAGCACCGCGCGCGATTCGCGCACCACACGGGACCGATACTCAAAGCTCTTGTACCAGTCCGGCGGCAATCCGAGCACCGGCCAGGCGGTGCACGAGCACAGTGTGCAGACAATCAGGTTATGCACCGCGGGCGTATTCTCGAGTACCACGATGTACTCCCCCTGCGGGCCCGAGTAACCAAGCTGGGCGCAGGCAGCGGTGCCATTGGCCAACAGCCGTCGGCGGTAGTCAGGGTCCAGCCAGGCGCGCGCTACGACCCTGGCACCGTTCCGTGGACTCCAGTCCTCAACGGCCAACTTGGAAAAATAGGCCTGATACGGTTTGAAGCTCGGCTCCCGCTCGGTGATTGCCGCCTGCAAGGCATAAGCCCTGCGCGCAACGTCGGCGATGGCATGGTCGGCGGTCAACGGGGCTTGCGCGGCGTCCGTAAAGATGCGGGTTTGCGGCCGCCGAAGGCGGTTGTCCAGGACGCTGAACGGTGCCCGCATCCAACGGGACAAGCGCAGCAGCTTGAGCAGTGCATCGCGCTTATTCATACCTTGTCCAGATAGCTTTGCCACAGATCGACGATCACCGATGAATTCTCGGCGGCGTTGCTCCAGAGCGCGCGCGCATCAAACCGTACGTGATAAGTCGGTTCATAACGCAACGCCTGTCCGTGAGCCGCCGCATCGGGGAGTGAAAATGGTGGCGCCACATGGACCACGACGCCGCGCTTGCCGCGCACATAGGCGGGCATGCGGATATGGCCCGACGGCTGCAGCTTGCGTACGACCACCTCATCGCCGACCGCCAGGCGTGCCGGCTGTGGTGCCGCCCCCTCGGCGGCCGCAGTAGGCGCCACGGGCCGCGCCAGCGGAAAACGTCCCCCCGCGCGGTGCTCCAGCTCCTCCTGCGTCACCAGGCCTTTCTCGACGAACAGGCTCGCGATCCCGGTGATGATGCGCTCGTAATAGGAAGCCGCGAGGTAGTGCTGCGGTTCGATGCGTTCAATGGCGTGCCGGGCTTCGTCCCAGTTGAACAGCCGCAACACGTCGATGCCAAATCCCCCCAGCCCATAGCCGAGGGCATGCCAGGGATGATGAAAAACCGGCTCGTCGCGTTCGACGCTCACGCCACCGAAGCCGCGGGTCCCGCCCATGTCGTGTACGCCATCCATTCCGGTCTCCTTGGCAATCAGTTCAGATTCAGGGCGGCGTCGAGATAGAGCGGCAGATCGAGTGTGTCGTGATCCTGCGTATACCCGCCCCCATCGCCCAGCCGCACCATGACCATTTGCCGGTCCGGGATCACCGCCACGTACTGCCCTTGGTAGCCCCAGCCGTAATACACGGTGTGGCCGCGGTGCTGCATGCGCCACAACTGATAGCCGTAACGTTCGGTCCTGGCGCCGGTCGCGTCACTCAGCGGCGCGGCGCTGATCGCTTCCGCCACGTACCGTGTCGGCACCACCTGCTGCCCGTTCCACAGGCCGTTGTTGAGGTAGAGCTGGCCCAGGCGTGCGTAGTCACGCGCGGTGGCGTAAAGGCAGCAGTACGCCCGTTCCATGCCGCCGGCATGGTCGAGGCTCCACAATGCCGGATGCTCCGCGCCCAACGGCTGCCAGAGCTTTTCGGACGCGTAATCGCTGAGACTCTGGCCCGTGGCGCGGGTAAGCACCAGACCCAGCAAGGCCGTATTGCTGCTGTCGTACTTAAAGATTCTTCCGGGCTCGCCGACCATCTGGAAGTCCTTCAGCAGCAAGTGCGTGATGTCGTCGCCGAAATGTGCGCGGGCCGGAAACGCCAGCGGGTTGTCATAGTTCTCGACAAAGTCGGTGGCGGCACTCATCGTCAGCAGGTGCCGCAAGGTCAGCGTGGCCCGTTCACTCCGCGCGAACTCCGGGAGGAAGTCGCCGACGGCTTGATCGAGGCTACGGAGCTTTCCTTCCGCCAGGGCGACGCCGGTCAGCATGCCGACGACCGTCTTGGCCACCGAGTTGGAATTGGTTCGGGAGCGGGCATCGAAGCCCGGCCAGTAAAGCTCCTGACGGATGGCACCGTTCTCGATGACCAGGAAGGCCGCCGTGCGATAGGCGGCCATCCTCGCCTCGACATCCTTTGGTAGCGCGGTGCGGTTGTAGTTCTCCGCCATGGGCCATGGTTGCGGCGCGCCCGCTGCGAGCACGCGCACATTGCGGGTCAGGGTGCTACCGGTTTCGGTGATCGGCGGGGTCAGGCGACCGCGGAGATACAGGTCGCGCATCGCGGTCAGGATGTGCCCCTCGCCGCTGAGCGTGACGATCAAGCAGAACATGCCGACGGCTGCGGCGATGCCGCCGGACAGGCGAAGGATGGATCTCATGCCACGTCCTGCCTGGTGACTGCGGGGAGCAGGATCGCCACCAGTGCCACCTGCACCAGAACCAGTGCCGCATTGACCAGAAACATCACCGGCAGGGTGCCTGTCTGGACGCTGACGATGAAGATGGCGATGCACAGCGCACCAATGGCAAGGATCACCTTCAGCAACGGGCGGTACCTGGGAGGATCGCTGGCGATGACGAGGTTCATCACGGCGTAGCCCATCACCAGTACGCCAATCAGCTGCAGCTGACTGATGACGAACGGCGACTCCAGATCCGGCCCGTGGATGCCCAGCGTGTTGAAGAACGGGCGATGGAAGAACCAATGGCTGAGCGAGAAGTAAACGAACTCGGCCAGCGCACTGATCCACAGCGTCGCTTTCAGCAGCCGAATGCGGGTCATGCCGTCTGCCTCGAAGCGGCGGGAGCCAGGCGCCGGCGCAGCAGGACCCCCAAGCCGATCGCGAGCGCCACGTCGATCGACAGGCAGAAACCCGGCCACCACACCGGTACCCCGGTGTTGTCGATGAACATGCCGCGGGTGAAATCGAACACGCCATGCGCGAATAAGCCGACGACGATCCACCACTGACTGAACTTGAAGCCGATGACGGCCAGAGCCACAAAGAGCGTCATGACCAGTACTTCGAGCGCTGCGGCCTGTACCGATCCCGCCATCGCGGCGAAAAGCAGGTAGTAGGACGCGATCACGATGAGCGCTGTCGGATAGAACGCTCGATCGCGATCGAGCCCGACATAGTTGCCAAAGAAGAGTGCAATCAGAAGCGCGAATCCCACGCCGATCAGATATTCCATCGCTGGTTCTCCTGAACCATTTCAGAGCATCGATACTTCGAGGTCAGGCGCACCGCGGGTGGCCTGGGTCGGAACTCGCTGGTCCATGCCCCTGCAGTCGCTCGTGTGTCGGGCGCGCGACTCCGATCAGGGCGGAAGTACAGCGATCTGCTGGGTCGACATCGGTGCTACGCGACCGTCAGGCAGCGCATGGACTCTAGGCGCGCACAAGCGCCCCGTCTTGAACGAAATCGCTACCCGCCCCGTCAGGGCGCTGGGCTCAGATCCGTCCGTGCAGGAAGCACAATCACCTCGCTGGCCCGGAACAGGCTGGGAGTGATTCCGAGCATCTCCACAAAGGTGCGGGTCAGGTGCGCCGCATCGCTGAACCCCGCTTCGAGGGCGGCATCCACGATCCGCTCGCCTTGACCCAGCAGCTCGGCTGCGACCCACAGGCGCCGCCACCTCCGATAGCGTGCCGGGGCGCCGCCGACGGCGGACGAAAACAGGTGGCTGAAGCGGCTGTGCGACAGTCCGACTTTGGAGGCGATGACCTCCAGCCTCGCGTTATCAGGGCGTCGCATGTGTCCGACGATCGAGCTGACTCTCGCATCAGCAAAACAGGAGCCATCCAAAGTGGGAACGCTCTTCAATGAGCGGATGGCGTCCTCTTCTCCGTGGTCGAGCCGCCGACAAAGTCGCACCAGCGCCAGGATCGCCCGTGAGGCAGGCAACGAAGAGTTTGGAAAGGCGCCGGCATCGGCGTAATACAGTCCAACGCGCGCACCTGTCGCGAGGACCTGATGCAGGCTGCCGGGCAGCACGGGCAGTACGCGTCCGTGGCGCCGACTGCCATCGCCGTTCACGACTTCGATCGAGCGATCAAGTCCGATCACGATCTTGTAGGCCAGATGGCGATGCATGGGCGTGCGGCCGCCGGAACCCACAAACAAAGCGCAGGCGTCGCCCAGGACAATCGTGCCGGTCCATCCCTCCATCTGTGCACATTAGCACCTGCAGCGCGCACGCTGCGGCAGCATCACTTCGCCGCCGACAGTGCAGCGATTCTGTTCAAGACGCAGGCGTTCGGGATGCTTACCGTGCGCTGCAGGATTCCGGTCGATGAGGACACTGATGTCCGCAGCAAGGAAACCATTCCGATGACGCAGGTCGCCGCCTTGAACCGCTCGCCGTTCGGGAGCTCGCTGCTGGGCGCGACCTTGATTCTGAGCGGCGTGTTCGCGGCTGCCGCGGCGGAGGCCAGTCCACTGCGTGATCCGCAGGACTTACTGATCCGTCATGCGCGCCTGTGGGATGGAACCGGTGCCGCCGTGACGCCGGACGTGTCCATTCTGATCCGGGCCGGGCGCATCAGCCAGATCGGCGATATCCCAGACGCACAAGGGGTTCCAACACTGGACGTTCACGGCGACACGGTGCTGCCGGGATTGATCGACGGGCACGTGCATGTGTCGTTGAATCCGGGAGGCCGGCAGCGCTCGGACACGACGTCAGCATCGCTGGATCTGCGCCATCGGCACCTGCGCGCGTACCTGGCCTGCGGCGTGACGACCGTGCTGGATACCGGCATTACCGTGGCCGACGCGCACGAAGTCGACGCGTGGCTGGCGGCCGGAAACGCGGGGCCGCAGGTCTTGATGCTGATGCCGGCCCTGACGACTCCGCAAGGCTATGGCACTTTCGCCGGCATGGGACAGTTGTTCGTGGGGGTGGCCAGCGCGCAGGATATTGAGGACCGATTCAGCGACAGCCAAGGACTGCCCGTGATGGGCGTCAAGGTCTTCATGGAAAGCGGCTTTGGTCCTGTGCCCACCCTGCCGGTGCATAGCCTGACGATGCGCGAGCACATTGCCCGCGCCGCCGCCACACGCAAGCTGCCGATCTACGTTCACGCCTTTGTTGAGGCGGATCAGAATCTGGCCTTGGATATGGGCGCACATGCACTGGTGCATGCGGGCTTCGCTGCAAAGCAGCCCTCCGCACAGTTTGTTCAGCGCCTGGCCCGGTCCGGCGCCTACGTCGTGTCCACCATCGCGGTCGAAGACGCGTTGCTGATCGGCTTTCACCCCGAGCGACTCGAGGATCCGCTCCTGCGCTTGACCGTGCCGGTGATTGAGTTGAGGACCGCCGCGGATCCGCGGTCCCGCCATCAGCTCACACGGCAGTCGATGGCGGTCATGCTGCCGCAGTGGTTTCCGAAAGGATTGCATGCACCGCTGGCGCATCTGTTGGCGACCGAGGACATCATGCGCCGCTGGCGCAGCAACGTGCTGCGCACCGTAGGCCGGATGCATGCCGCCAAGGTGCCGATCGTGATGGGCAGCGATTCCGGCAACTGGCCCATCATCCCCTACGAGTTCCATGGTCCGACCAGCCTGCGAGAGATCGAACTTCTTGGAGAGGCCGGGTTGAAACCCCACGAGGCGCTGGCGGCTGCCACCCGAGTGGCGGCGACGATGCTCGGACAAGAGAACGACATCGGAACCGTTGAGATCGGCAAGCGCGCCGATCTGGTCGTGGTCCGCGGAGATCCGCTGCAGGACCTGCGTGCGTTACGCAACATCCAGTGGACCATTCGCAACGGCGTATCGCGCACCCCGCAACAGTGGATGCAAGACGTGACCGTGACGGTGACCGGAGTCGGCAAATGAGGGGGCCCCGCACCCCGGCCTGGGTGCTGCCCGTGTCTGGGGCTCAGCCGGCGCGCTGCGCCGGCGTGGCCAGCAGCACCGGCCCGGTCGGGCGGCCGGTGGGCGAGCCGCCGGCCGGCTCGCGCGACAGCGCCAGCGTCGGCTGGTCGGGCATGGTCATGCCGCGCGGCATCGGCAGCTCGGCGTCGCCCTCGGCGGGCAGCACGCCCAGCGAGCGCGGCGGGCCGTCGTCGCCCAGCAGCCACAGTTCGAGGCTTTCGCGCGTTGGATCGAGCGGATAGCGTCCGCTGCCGGTGACCCGGATCCGGCGTCGTTCGGGCGACAGCGTCACCAGCCATTTCGCGTCGCTGCCGCTGGGCTGCAGCAGCGCGACATAGGGCAGCACCTGCG
>JBFHQK010000054.1:0-12081 GCA_041592255.1 Fontimonas sp. | reverse complement strand
GTACGGAACGTACGTGCCGCCGAACTTGTCCGCCGACACCTTCGTCAGTGCCGCCGTCGTCGTCGTCTTGCCGTGGTCCACGTGACCAATCGTCCCCACGTTCACGTGCGGCTTCTTGCGTTCAAACTTTTCCTTCGACATGTCTCAGGCTCCGATCTTCTGGGTCACGTGGTCAATGAAACTGGCGCCGCCCGGCTCAGGCGAAGCTCCGCTTCGCTTACAACGGCTCTACCCGCCCGGCGACTCCGGATACGCGAAGCCTGCCAGACGGCCAACCTTGCGCGGCGACCGAGCCACCGCTCAGCGACCGCGCCTTCTGAATCTGGTGCCCACCACTGGAATCGAACCAGCGACCTCACCCTTACCAAGGGTGTGCTCTACCGACTGAGCTAGGTGGGCGTCGTGCGTCTACCGTTACTGCAACAACCAACTACGTACTGGAGCGGGTGAAGGGAATCGAACCCTCGTCGTAAGCTTGGAAGGCTTCTGCTCTACCATTGAGCTACACCCGCTTCACGCGCTTCATCCATTACCGCTGGGCGCATACCTGCACCCGGTACCAAATACTGCTGGTGGAGGGGGTAGGATTCGAACCTACGTAGGCGTTAGCCAGCAGATTTACAGTCTGCCCTCGTTGGCCGCTTGAGTACCCCTCCGCCGGCCCGTCAGGGCGCGAAGCCCCGAAAGGGCCGCGTATTGTCTGCGCGTCACCCCGCTCCGTCAAGAAATTCCGTGCTCATTGTCCACGCGGCTTGGCGCGCCGGGTCGGAAGGGCGGCCAGCGGGTCCTCCGGCCACGGGTGGCGCGGATAGCGCCCGCGCAGATCCTTGCGCACGTCGGCATAGCTGCCGGCCCAGAATCCGGCCAGATCGGCGGTCACCGCCACCGGACGCTGCGCCGGCGACAGCAGGTGCAGCACGACCGCGGTGCGACCGTCGTTGACCGTGGGCGTGCGTGCGCAACCAAACATCTCCTGCAGGCGCACGGCCAGCACCGGCGCTTCCGGCGGACGGTAGTCGAGCGCAATGCGCGAGCCGGTGGGCACCTGCAGATGGCTCGGCGCCAGCCGCTCGAGCCGCTGCGCGGCGGCGAAATCCAGCCGCGCCGCCAGGATCGAGCGCAGATCCAGCCGCGACAGCTGATCGCGGCGGCCGATGCCGTCCAGGTGCGGCGCCAGCCAGTCCTCCAGCGTCGCCGCCAACTGCGCATCACTCACATCCGGCCACGCCTCGTCCGCGCGCCACGCCCGCAGCGACTCGACGCGCGCCTGCCAGGCGCGGGCCGCCTCGGTCCACGGCAGGCACTGCAGGCCCAGCGCACGCACGCCATCGAGCATCGCGCGCACGCGCGCCGCGCCAGCCCCGTCGTTCAGCGGCCGGCGTTCCAGGACCAGCGCGCCGAAACGCAGCTGACGTTCGGCCGTGACCGCCTCCTCCCGCGCATCCCAGTGCACGCAGTCCTCGCTGCGGATCGCGTCGGCGTGGTCACGGCGCAGCGCTGCCGGATCCAGCGGTGCGGCCAGGCGGATGCGCCGCGGCGGCCCCGGATCCCAGTGCGCAATCGCCAGCCATTCGTGTGCCGACAAGGCCTGCGCCTCGTCGATGCGCGCCTCGCTGCCGTCCACGCACTGGTAGGCCACTTCGCGCAGTCCGCGATGCCCCGGCCGCCGCCGCGCGATGCGCTCCGGATACGCCCAGCCGACGATGCGCGCGACCGCCGCAGGGTCACGCGCATCGTCGCCGCGCCGCTCAGCGTCGCCGTCGTCGCCGAGCAGACGCTGCATCTGGCGCACCGATGCGCTCACCCGCCGCTGCGCCGCCGGCTCAGCCCGCCCGGCCCGATAGCGCTCGACGACATCGGCCAGATCGGCGCTGCCGCTTTCCCGCTCGTCGAGCACCGCGGCGACCCAGGCCGCCAAACCACCCAGACCGTGCTCGCGCGCGCGCACCTGCATGTGCGCCCGCCGCGGCGGTGTCGGCACGCGCACCAGCTCGCGCCCGTGCGCCGTGATGCGCCCGACCTCATCGAGCGCTTCGAGCTCTCGCAGCAGATCAACCGCATAGCGCCAGCTCACCGCCGGCGGCGGGTCGAGCAAGGCCAGCGCGGCGGGTTCATGCACCCCCCACGCCGCCAGTTCCAGCGCGAAGCGCGCCAGGTCGACCGCCAGAATCTCGGGGGTGTCGTGCGCGGCCAGAACGCCGTGCTGCTCGCGGCTCCACAGCCGGTAACAGACGCCCGGCCCGAGACGTCCCGCACGACCGGCGCGCTGATCCGCCGAAGCGCGCGAAACCCGCTGCGTGTCCAGGCGGTTGGCGCCCGCGCCCAGATCGAAGCGGGCGACCCGCACCAGGCCGCCGTCGACAACGCTGCGCACGCCTTCGACCGTGAGGCTGGTCTGCGCCAGATTGGTGGCGAGGATAATCCGGCGGCGGCCGCCGGGGTCCGGCTGCAAGGCCGCGTCCTGTTGCTGCGAGCTCAGCTCGCCATACAGCGGACAGACGGCCACCGTGCCGGTCAGCCGCGATTCGAGCGCGGACTGCGCGGCGCGGATTTCGCGGGCGCCGGGCAGAAACGCCAGCACATCGCCCTCGGTTTCGCGCAGGGCCGCCAGCGATGCGTGTGCAACCGCCGTGCCGTGGTCGAGATCCGCGCGCGGCGGGGCGTACCGGATGTCGACCGGGAACAGCTGGCCGCCGCTCTGCACCACCGGCGCATCGCCCAGCAGCTGCGCGACGCGCGGGCTGTCGAGCGTGGCGGACATCACCAGCAGGCGCAGCTCCGGCACCAGCGCGGCACGCGCGTCGAGCGCCAGCGCCAGGGCGAGGTCAGCGTCGAGGCTGCGCTCGTGGAACTCATCGAAGATCACCAGGCCCACTCCGGGCAACTCAGGGTCGGCCTGCAGGCGGCGTGCGAGCAGCCCCTCGGTCACCACTTCGATCCGGGTGCGCGACGATACCCGCCGCTCAAAGCGGATCTGGTAGCCGACGGTGTCGCCGACGCGTTCGCCGAGCAGGCTCGCCATACGCGCCGCGGCCGCGCGCGCCGCAATCCGGCGCGGTTCGAGCATGACGATGCGCCGGCCGGCGAGCCAGGCCTCGTCGAGCAGCGCCAGCGGCACCAGCGTGGTCTTGCCCGAGCCCGGCGGCGCCGACAGCACCGCGCAGCCGTGCGCCAGCGCTGCGCGCAGGCGCGGCAGCGCTTCGACAACCGGCAGCGATGGCAGCGATGGCAGCGATGGACTCATGGGCGGCGGCAAAGCCGCACAGTGTAGCGGCGCAGCCCTACTCGACGCGGAACACGTACGGCTGCTCGACCTTGAGCGACTCCAGGCTCACATCGGCGGCGCCCAGGCTGGCGCCCGACAGCCGCAGCAGATCCGCCAGCACGCTGTCGAGCAGCGTCAGCGCCGGCGCGAGCAGGGTGCTCACTGAGCCGACGTTGGGCAGCACGAGGTTGATCACCGGGCACAGCGCCACGCCGACCAGTCCGCTGGCCGTGCAGCTGAGGCTGGACGACGCACCGCCGACCAAGCCCGAGCCCACCCCGCCGAGCACCGCCCCGGCGTCGTCGCCGACGTGACGCTGATGATCCGCCGTGTCGAACGCGACCTTGGGCGGGAACGGCCCCTGGAATGGCGGATTGGCAATCGCTTCGGCCTGACTGCCGACGCCCGCGATGACGGGCTGGGCGAAGCCGATGCGCAGCACGCCGGGAAGAGCGACCAGCGGATCCGGCGCCACGATATTGGGATTGGCGGCGGCGGGATTGTCGTACTTGCCCAGCGCGATCCGCGCCACCGCAGTTTGGACATCGGCGGTGGCCTCGTGATAGGCCAGACCGCCGGAGCGGGCACAACGCACCTGCCGCAACACCGCCTGCCCCTGCCCGACCTCGACCAGCAGATCGAGATTCAGCGCCGGATTGCCGGGCAGGCCGAGCAGCCCGCTCACGTCGAGCAGCGCAATGTCGGCCACGATCGCCAGCTGCGCGCTGCGCGCCACCGTGCGCGGCGTGCCATCCGCCTTGTAGCCCGGACGCCCGAGCGCGATCTGTGGCGCCTGACCGACGCGCAGCGCCGCCGAAACGTCGGCAATCCCGGGAATGCTCACCAGCCCGGCGAGCGGAAGATCCAGCTGATAGCCCTGTGCCGCCAGCTGCGCCAGCCCGGTGAGCAGATCGAGTGCGTTGAGGGGCAGCTTGGCGGCGAGCGTCTCGACCCCGGCCTCGACCACCAGCAGTTCGCCCAGGCGCACGGCGTTGCGATCCGGATCGGCCAGCGCCGCCAGCGTGTCGAGCCGATCCGCCGCCGCGCCGGCTCCGGCGTCACCACTGGCATCGAGTGCGTCCGCCACCAGCTGCAAGGCGCCGGGCAGGGTCAGATTCAGCTCCAGCAGGTCACCCGGCGTGGCCACCGCCGGTGCCGCCTCGACGAGTTCGGCCAAACTGACCCGGGCATTGGCCAGCCCCTGGAAGTCGGCAACGCTGAGGGAGACGCTGCTGCCCAGCAGCGCCGACAGCAAGCCATTGAGCAGCGCCGAATCCGCCGCATCGAGGCTCAGCAGCGACGTGCCGATCTTGATCTGTCCGACGACCCCCTGGCGCGCATAGGCCGTCGCGCTCATCGTCCGCGCCTGCGTGGCAGGCAGCAGCGGCAGCAGCGGCGTCGGGAACGCCCGCGTGAGCGTGACCGCGACCGCATCGGCCTCGTCGGCAGCCGCACCGGCGTCGAGGATGCGCAAGCCGTCGCTGCTGGTCTGGGTGCCCAGCGCCACGGCCGTCGAATACTGCGCCACCGCGCTGGCCCCCATGCCGTGACTCGCGAGACTGGTCACGACGTCGGCGTTGACGTCATCGGCGCCGATTGCGTCTTCGCGATCGCAGCCGCCAACCACGCGCGCCGCATCGAGGGCCGCGAGGCTGGTCAGCTTGTGCAAGTCCCGGTGCGTGCTGTACAGCCGACCGATCTCGACCGCCAGCAGCGCCGCGATGACCATCGCCACCAGGGCCACCGCGGCGAACACCGCCACGGCCCCGCGCTGTTGGTGCTGTCCCTTCCGGTACGACGGATACGCCATGACTGCTTCCCGGCCCGACCTGCGTCAGCCTCGCAGGCGCGGCCGCGCAAAGCGGACGCCATCCGTCGAGCGGTCTGCGCCGACCGACAGAGCAGCGGCACAAACCGTTGGTCGCCGATCAGCGGTCGTCGGCGAGGCGCAGCAGCCCCTCGAGCACCAGATGCGGGCGATGCACCCAGGCGCCGCGCAGATGTGGCAACAGCACGTCGGCATCGCCACCGGTGAGCAGGCAGCGCGCCGCCGGGCCGGCCATGGCGGCGGCGCGGTCGATCGCGCCCAGGCACGACAGCATCGCGCCCTGGCGCACGCAGGCCTCGGTGTCGAGGCCCAGACCGCCGTCGTAGACCGCTGCGCCGCCGCGCGTGGCAAAGCGGGTGTTGCCGAGGACGGCGCGCTGCTGCACCGCCAGGCCGCCGGCGATGATTCCGCCCAGATGCCGGCCACCTGCATCGACACAGTCGACCGTCAGCGCGGTGCCGGCGGAGACCACGCACAGGGGCGCGCGCACGTGGGCCCAGGCCGCGATCAGCAGCAGCCCGCGATCGACGCCCAGGCGCTCCGGCTCGCGATAGGCGTTGCGCAGATCGCGCCACTGCGCCGCCGTGCGCGCAAAGCGCGGCTCCAGCGCATACAGCTCGCACAGGGTCTGGGTCAGGCGGGCCTCGTGTTCAGCGCCGGTCACGTGCGCGACCCACAGCTCGGCCGGGCGGCGCGGCAGGTGCAGCGCGCGCAGCGCCGCCGCCGGATCGCCGTCGTGAACGACCGCCCCGCACTCATCCAGGCCGGCCGCGCCCGCCAGCCCCCACTTCAGCCGCGTGTTGCCGATGTCGAGCAGCAGCCGGCTCATGCCACGGTCCGCACACTGACTTCGCCCGAGTGCAGGCGGTGGCGTTCGCCGGCGGCGTGGACGATCAGGGCGCCGTGCTCGTCGACCCCCTCGGCGCGGCCGTCGAACTCGTGATCGTGCAGGCGCACGCGCACGCTGCGCCCGCGGGTGACATCCAGCGCGCTCCACGCCGCCGCCAGCGGCGCGAAGCCGGCGTGCGCATAGGCGTCGAGGGCGCCAGCCAGCTCGCGCAGCAGGCCGGCCGCGAGCGCGTTGCGCGACACCGGCGCGAGCGCCTGTGCGCGCACCAGCTCATCGAGATTGATCCATGGCTGCTCGACGCCGAGCGCCTGCACCGGCTGCACCGACAGATTGATGCCGACGCCGACGATCACGCGACAGCCGCCGCCCCCCTCGCCGCGGTGCTCGAGCAGGATGCCGCCGAGCTTGCGCGTGCCGACCACGATGTCATTGGGCCACTTCAACTGCACTTCGCGGACGCCGTGCGCCTGCAGCGCGCGCGCGCAGACCACGCCCACCGCCAGCGGCAAGGCGGTCAGCTGCGGCGGCAGGGCTTCGAACGACCACGCCAGCGACACCGCCAGCTGGGCGCCAAACGGCGACACCCAGGTGCGGCCGCGCCGGCCCCGCCCCGCGGTCTGCACCTCGGCGAGCAGCGCCTGCGGATCGTCCTGCGCCGGCGCTTCCAGCAGGCGCGTGCTGGTCGAGTCCACCACCGGCAGCACGCGCACGCGCACGCGAGCGCCGACGGCGGCCTGCAGCCGCGCTGCGTCGAGCCGCTCGATCGGCGCGGCGAGGCGATAGCCCAGACCCTGGCGCGCCTCGACGGCGAGCTGCCAGTCCTGCAACCGGGCCATGCGCTTGGCCAATGCCGCGCGCGTGATGCCGCTCGCCGCGGCAAGGGTCTCGCCGGAATGCCAGCCGCCGTCGGCCAGACGGTCGACCAGCGCCAGCAGTTCGTCGTCACTCAGCGCGTGAGCCATCGTCCCAGCACCCGGGCCTTCTCGAAGCGATGTTCGGTGCCGGCCAGCAGCCGGCGGATGTTGTCGCGGTGCTTCCACACCACCAGCGTCGCCATCGCCAGCGTGAATGCCCCCGCACCGGAGAACACGCCGGCAGCGCTGAAGCAGGTCACGTAGAGCAGCGCGACCAGGGTGGCGAAGATGGTCGCGAGGCTGACATACCCGCTCAGCAGCACCATCAGCACGAAACCGCCGAGCAGCCACGGCAGGGACGCCGGCAGCAGCGCTGCGAACACGCCGGCGAGCGTGGCCACGCCCTTGCCGCCGCGAAAGCCGGCCGTCACCGGATAGCAGTGCCCCACCGCAACCGCAACGCCGCAGACATAGGCCTGGTCGTCCGCGCCCAGCAGCGGCGTGGCCAGTGCGGGCAAGCTCGGCACCGCCAGCGCGGCGACGACGCCCTTGAGCACGTCGATGCCCAGCACGGCCAGTGCAAAGCCCAGCCCCTGCGTGCGCAGCGCATTGGTCGCGCCGAGGTTGCCGCTGCCGAGCGTGCGCAGATCCACCCCGCCGCGCAGCACCCCGACGATCTGGCCGCCCATGAGGGTGCCGATCAGGTACGCCAGCAGCGTCTGCAGCAGCGTGTCGAGCATCGGCGCCTCAGCCCCCGATCCAGGCCTGGCGGCGCGCCAGAATCGCGCCGTCGCCCCCTTGGGCGAGCGTCAGCGTCCAGGTGTCCTGCGGCGCGGCCTGCGGCGTCAGCGACAACGCCATCAGCTCGTCGTCGCGGAACACTTGCAGCGTGCAGGCCCGCTCCGGCTGCAGCCCGTCCAGCAGCGCGCTCCAACCGGCCGCCGTGACGCGCAGGCCGTCCAGCGCCACCAGCTGATCGCCCGCATGCACCCCGGCCCGCGCCGCCGGACCGGCGAGGAATACATGGCTGACATGGGTGTCGCCCGCGCGCAGCTGCAGGCCCAGCGACACCCGCCGCGGACGACCTTCGCCGCGGCCGCCCTGATCCTTGTCGCCCTGCGCGGCACGGCGCACGGCATCGACGCCGAAGTCGGCCAGCAGCTCGCGCAGCGGCAGCGGCGCCGTCGACCGCAGCGCCGCATCGAAGAAGGTGCGCAGATCGAGCCCCGACACCTCCTGGGCGAGCGCCTCGAGTCCGCCTTCCGGCACAGCACGTCCGGTACGCCCCCAGCGCTGCCACGCCGCGCGCATCACCGCATCGAGCGTGCAGCCGGCGTCGCGGCGCAGCCGCAGGTCCAGGCACAGCGCAACCAGCGCGCCCTTGACGTAGTAGCTGATGGTGGCGTTGGGACTGTTCTCGTCGGGCTGGTAGTACTTGGTCCAGGCCTCGAAGCTGGCATCGGCCAGCGTCTGCACCGCCGCGCCCGGCGCGCGTTCGACGCGCGTGGCGTTCTCGGCAACGATGTCCAGATAGGTCGCGGCGTCGATGATGCCGGCGCGCAGCAGGAACAGGTCGTCGTAGTACGAGGTCACGCCCTCGTAGTGCCACAGGTCGCGCGTGTAGGCCTCGGCGCCCAGATCGGACTCGGCGAAACGCTGCGCGGTGATGCGCTTGACGTTCCACAGGTGGAAGTACTCGTGGCTGCACAGGCCCAGGAAGCCGCGATAGTCCTTGCTCAGGGCGCTGTCGCCGGCGCGCGGAAAATCCTTGCGCGCGCAGATCAGTGCCGTCGAGCTGCGGTGCTCGAGCCCGCCGTAGCCGCTGCCGACGACATGGGTCAGGAACAGATAGCGATCCAGCTCCGGTTCGCCGCCGAACAGCGCGCGCTCGGCCGCACAGATGCGCGCCAGGTCGCGCACGACGCGGTCACGGTCCAGCTCGCAGCGCCCGGACAGCACCAGCGCGTGCGCAATGCCGTCGACCTCGAAATCCAGACGCTCGAAGCGTCCCATCTCGACCGGATGGTCGATCAGCTCCTCGTAATCGGCGGCGGCGTAGTGGCCGAAGCCGTCGGCATCGACCTCGACCGCGGCCAGCGTCGTCGCCACCTTCCAGCCGGCGCAGGCCGCATCGTCCGGCCGCTCCAGCGTCACCGCCAAGCCCCGTGACTCGAATCCGACCGGGCAGTAGAACAGCGAGCTGCCATTGAAGAATCCGCGGGCGAGATCGAGCCAGGCCTTGCGCACCGACGGGTCGAAGGCATAGACGCGATAGCTGAGCGTCACCGGCGCGTCGCAGCCGCTGAGACGGATCGTGCGCTTGTCGAGCCGCTCGACGCTGACGTCGCGCCCCCCGCATTCGGCGCGCACATCGACCACGTGCTTGGCGAAATCGCGCACCAGGTAGCTGCCGCGGATCCACGACGGCAGCCGGAACAGCTGGCCGGCGGGGTCGGGCGTGGCCACGGTGCAGCAGACTTCGAACAGGTGCTCACGCGGCGAAGCCGGGCGCACCCGATAGCGGACAGCGGTCATGGGAGGGCGGTCGGAACGGTGGCGTTATTATGCCGCCCGCGCGCCCCGCCGCGGCCGCCTCACGAGGCCCCGAACACGCGGCGCAGGATCTCGGTGCTGCGCGCCGCCGGATCGCGGCGGATGCGCGCCTCCTCGGCCGCGATCGCGTGGAACAGCCCGTCGAGCGCCTTGTCGGTGACGTAGCCGTCGAGATCGGTGTCGGCGACACCGGCCCGCTGCAGCAGCGGGCCATAGTCACTCATCAGCGCCTTGTATTGCTGCGTCACGCCGACCTTCTGCGTGGCGGCCTCGATGTAGGGCCGGACGCGCGCCGGCAGCGCCGCGGCGGTGGCGCGGCGGAAATACTGCGTCGCCGCATCCGGCTGCCCCTGCAGGATCGCGCGGGCATCGGCCAGGGTCATCCGCCGCACCGCGTCGCCGAAGACCTCGGCGACCTGCGGCACGGCCTGTTCGGCGGCCCGGTTGAGCGTCAGCTGGAACGCGTCGATGCGCGCGCCCTGCCCCAGCATCCGCAGCGCGTCCTCGGCCTTTTCCAGGCTCCTGGGCAGGGGAATGCGCACCGCGGCATTGCCCCAGAAGCCATCGGTGCGTCCCAGTCCGGCGATCGCGGCGGTCACGCCCTGCGCCAGCGCCGACTTGAGTCCGTCGGCGATGTCCGCCTCGCCGAGTGCGGCCGGCGTGGCGGCGGGCCAGACCTCGGAGATCGGCCCGAACGAACGCGCATCAAGGCCGGCACAGCCGCCGACCAGCACACACAAGCTTGCTGCCCACATCCTGGATCTGATCATCGGACGATGCTCCGCTGAGACGGAAGCCCCGGGGGGTCAGGGCGCCCTGAGGAAGATCGGATTGCCCAGTGTAGTGCGCGACGAGGCGTCGCGCGTCTCGATGCGCCACATCGTGCCCAGCGGCCCTTCGCCGCCGGCGTCGCGTGCCGCGGTGCGCGTATGCACGAACGGATCGGCGGTGATCGGCACCGCCTCGACCAGCTGCCCGTCGCGCAGGTAGTGCAGCCACTGGTTCTGCCCGCCGCTGACGGTGACGCTCAGGGTCACCGGCTCGTCCGCAGCGAGCGTCAGCGTGTCGCCGAAGATCGCCCGGCGTCCGTCGGCGGTGGTCGCGCTGAACTCGAGCGCCGGGCTGTGCGCCACCCCACGCGTGCGCACATAGGCATGTCCGGCTCGGATTGCGGCCGCCAGCGCCGCACGCGACAGCTCCGCGGCGTACACCGCCGTGACCGATGCGCCGTAGCCGCGGCGCGCGCGCTCGGCCGCGTCCGGCTCGACGCCCTTGGAATCGGACCCCGACACGCCGGTGATGCGATCGCCCTGGCGCAGCCGCTGCTCCCACAGCTGGATCGCGGTGCTCATGAACGGATTTTCGATCTGCGCGGCGGCACTGGGCACACCCAGATCGCTTGCCGTAGCCAGCACCGGACCATTGAGAATCTCGATTGTGTCGACCGCGCGCCAGTCGATGTCATCGCCCAGCGTGAACTCGCAGCCGCGACAGAAGTTCGAGAACAGCGGCCCCGGAAAGCTGGTGGGATGGTTGACCTGGAACAGCGCACCCTCGGCCCGGGCGCGGCGCTGGATCTCGCCGAGCGAGACGTCCTCGAACCCGTGGCGGTATTCGAGCGTCGACGGCGTCTCGCCATGCGTGTTGACGTGGCCAAAGTAGGTGATGACTTCGCGCCCCGGCCAGATCAGCAGATCGGGATTTGCGCGCTGCACCGCGCCCAGCGTGCGCCAGTGCTGCCCGGTGACATATTCGGTCACCATCAGGAAATCGAGCTGCGCGGCGCGTGCCTGGTCGACGAACTCCACCCAGTCCGGCGCCTGTGGATGGGAGTGGTACGCGTGCATGTGGAAGTCGCCGTGATACCAGCCGGGGGCCGCGCGTGCGATGTGCGCCACATCGACCGGATCCGCCGCCGGCGTGCCGCCGCCGGCGGCGGTGCAGGCCACCGTCAGGGTCCAGTCCGCGCCCTCGGGCGACACCGCAGCCACGCCCAGCTCGGCATACCAGATACCCGGCTCGATCGGACCGGGGACATAACCGCGATCGGCCTGCGCGGCCTCGACAAACACCGGGGCCTGGCCGCGGTCACTGCGCCCCTGGCGCGAGCCCGACCAGCCGCGAAAGCCGCGCGCACTGCGATAGCCATGCCCATCCCACAGCCCCAGATCGAGCGTCGACGCCGTCAACGGTGTCGGCGGCAGCGCGCCGGACTCGGTCCAGCCATAGGACAGCTCGACGCGGCCGGTGCCGGGCACCACGGCAAAGGGCTGCAGCTGGTAGCTGCGCGCCTGCGCCGGAGTCACGTGCCCGGTGAACTGCAGCGGCGCGCCCGCAGGATCGCAGCGCGGCACGTCAGCGGGCAGCGCGGCGCCGCCGGTTCCATCGCCACCGCAAGCCGACAGCCCCAGAACCGCGATCGTGAACCACATTCGGATGCGCATCGAGCGATTCTAGCGGCACGACGATGACGCCTTTGGGTATGCTGCGGCCATGACTTCCCTGCATCGATTGTCGCTGCGCGCACGCCTGCTGCGCCCAGCCGTGCGCTGGCTGGTCGCGCCCACCGTCAGCGGTACCGAACCCGCGGCCGTGCGTCGGCGCAAGCTCGAACGCGTGGCCCGACTCACGCGCCTGCCGCTGCCGGTGTGCACCCACATCGAACCGACGACGCTGCGCGGCGTGCCCGCCGACTGGGTGCGCTGCGCCCGCGTCGAGACGCGGCGCAGCG
>JBFHQK010000053.1:0-12093 GCA_041592255.1 Fontimonas sp. | reverse complement strand
GCCCGCGAGGCGGTCGAAGCGATCCAGCCGGGCGCCTGGGACGGGCTGCCCTACACCTCGCGCGTGCTGGCCGAGAACCTGGTGCGCCGCTGCGACCCGGCCACGCTGGACGATTCGCTGCGCCAGCTGATCGAGCGCCGCCGCGACATGGACTTCCCGTGGTTCCCGGCCCGCGTGGTCTGCCACGACATCCTGGGCCAGACCGCGCTGGTGGACCTGGCCGGCCTGCGCGACGCCATCGCCGATCAGGGCGGCGACCCGGCGCAAGTCAACCCGGTGGTGCCGGTGCAGCTGATCGTGGACCACTCGCTGGCGGTCGAACACGCCGGCTTCGAGAAGGATGCCTTCGAGAAGAATCGTGCGGTGGAGGACCGTCGCAACGATGATCGCTTCCACTTCATCAACTGGACCAAGAAGGCGTTCAAGAACGTCGATGTGATTCCGCCGGGCAACGGCATCATGCATCAGATCAATCTGGAGCGGATGTCGCCGGTGATCTACACGCATGATGGCGTCGCGTTTCCGGATACCTGCGTCGGTACCGACTCGCACACGCCGCACGTCGATGCGCTTGGCGTCATCGCCATTGGCGTGGGTGGTCTCGAAGCCGAGAACGTGATGCTCGGGCGGGCGTCGTGGATGCGCCTGCCGGACATCGTCGGCGTCGAGCTGTCTGGCAAGCCGCAGCCGGGCATCACCGCGACCGACGTGGTGCTCGCGCTCACCGAGTTTCTGCGCAAGGAGCGGGTGGTGGGCGCCTACCTCGAGTTCTACGGCGCAGGCGCTGCGGCACTGACGCTGGGCGACCGCGCGACGATCTCGAACATGGCGCCGGAATACGGCGCCACCGCGGCGATGTTCTTCATCGACGCCAACACCATCGACTACCTCAAGCTCACCGGCCGCGACGAGCAGCAGGTGCAGCTGGTTGAGACCTACGCCCGGCACAGCGGTCTGTGGGCCGACGCGCTCAAGACCGCCGAGTACGAGCGCGTGCTCAAGTTCGATCTGTCCAGCGTCGTGCGCAACATGGCGGGCCCGTCGAATCCGCACAAGCGCCTGCCCACATCGGCGCTGCACGAGCGCGGTATCGCCGTCGATCTGGACAAGGCGCGCGCCGAAGAGGCGCAGGGCCTGATGCCGGACGGCGCGGTGATCATCGCCGCGATCACCAGCTGCACCAACACCTCCAATCCGCGCAACGTCATCGCTGCCGGCCTGCTCGCGCGCAACGCGGTGCAGAAGGGTCTGGTGCGCAAGCCCTGGGTCAAGACCTCGCTGGCGCCGGGGTCCAAGGCGGTCGAGCTGTATCTGCAGGAAGCGGGACTGCTCGGCGACCTCGAGCAGCTGGGCTTTGGCGTCGTCGCCTTCGCCTGCACCACCTGCAACGGCATGTCGGGCGCGCTGGATCCGAAGATTCAGCAGGAGATCATCGACCGCGACCTGTACGCGACCGCCGTGCTGTCCGGCAACCGCAACTTCGACGGCCGCATCCACCCGTATGCGAAGCAGGCCTTCCTCGCCAGCCCGCCGCTGGTCGTCGCCTACGCGATCGCCGGCACCGTGCGTTTCGACATCGAGAAGGACGTGCTGGGCACGGACAAGGACGGCAGGGACGTGCGCCTCAAGGACCTGTGGCCGACCGACGCGGAGATCGACGCGGTGATCGCCCGCAGCGTGAAGCCGGAGTTCTTCCGCCGCGTCTACGATCCGATGTTCAGCTTCAAGGTGGTCGAGGACCAGAACGTCAAGCCGCTGTATGACTGGCGGCCGCAGTCGACCTACATCCGCCGCCCGCCGTACTGGGAAGGCGCGCTCGCCGGCGAACGCAGCCTCAAGGGCCTGCGTCCGCTCGCCGTGCTGCCTGACAACATCACCACCGACCACCTCTCGCCGTCGAACGCGATCCTGCTGGACTCGGCCGCCGGCGAGTATCTGGCGAAGATGGGCCTGCCGGAAGAGGACTTCAATTCCTACGCCACCCACCGCGGCGACCACCTCACCGCGCAGCGCGCCACCTTTGCCAACCCGCAGCTCGTCAACGAGATGGCAATCGTCGACGGCAAGGTCAAGAAGGGCTCGCTGGCGCGCGTCGAGCCGGATGGCACCGTCATGCGCATGTGGGAGGCGATCGAAACCTACATGGAACGCAAGCAGCCGCTGATCATCATCGCCGGCGCCGACTACGGGCAGGGCAGCTCGCGCGACTGGGCTGCCAAGGGCGTGCGTCTGGCCGGCGTCGAAGTGATTGCCGCCGAAGGCTTCGAGCGCATCCACCGCACCAACCTGATCGGCATGGGCGTGCTGCCGCTGCAGTTCCAGCCGGGCACGACGCGCCTGACCCTGGACATCGACGGCACCGAGACCTACGACGTGGCCGGAACGCTGGCGCCGCGCGCGACGCTGACGCTGGTGATCACGCGCAGAAACGGCGAGAAGGTCGAAGTGCCGATGACCTGCCGGCTGGATTCCGACGAGGAAGTGTCGATCTACCAGGCCGGCGGCGTACTGCAGCGCTTCGCGCAGGACTTCCTTGAATCGTCGAAGGCAGCCTGACATCGAGCCACGCTCCCCCTCCCTTGCCGCGAGGCGGGGGAGGGGCGGGTGAGCGGGCATTGTGTCGCCCGTGCCAAGGGGGCACAATTTGGCAAACTTTGCCAACTGGTGCATCCATCATGGCCACGATGAACATTTCCCTCACCGACGACCTCAAGGCCTTCGTCGACCAGCAGGTGGCCGAGCACGCCTACGCCTCGACCAGCGAATACCTGCGCGACCTGATCCGCAAGCAGCGCGACATCGAAAAGCTCCGCGGCCTGCTGCTGGAGGGCTTGAACTCCGGGCCGGCTGAGCCCGTCACGCCGGAGACGTTCAAGCAGATGCGCGAGGAACTCCGCGAGCGCGTCCGCAAGTGAAGCCCGTTGTCTGGAGCAGGCCTGCGCGGCTCGACGCCAACGAGGCAGCCTATTGGTACGCCACCGAGGGCGGCCTGGACCTGGGCGAGCGGTTCCTGGCGGAAGTGGAAGCAGCGCTGGCGCACATCGGTCGCCACCCGCAGCTCGGTTCCACGCGCTACGCCGTGCCGCTGAAGTTTGACGAACTCCGCACCTGGCCCCTCCGCCGGTTTCCGTACGTGGTTTTCTATGTCGAGCGCGAGGCGAAAGTGGATGTCTGGCGCATCCTGCACGCGCAGCGCGACATTCCGGCGTCGATGGCGCCCGAGGATACATCAAGCAACAGGGACGACCGTGCCTGAATTGAACTGGATGGGGGATGCCGCCGCGCGCCGTGCGGCGCGCAAGGTCGCATACCGGCGAGAAATTGCCGTTGTGCTGCCGAGCGATGATGGAATCACGGCAGTTGCTTCGACTGAGTTCATCGTCCTCAGGCCGAAGAAGGAAACGACGCTAGCCGTCGAAGCGCTGTTGATCTTTCTGCGCTCGCGCTTGCCGCAGATCCTCTTCAAGTGGTCCCGGGACGGCTCGAACCACCCACGCTTCAATGAATGCGAGGTGTTGCCGCGGGCACTGATCACCGATCAAGCCGCCTGCGAGACGGCGGTGCGTCAGATGGTGATGCACCGACAGCGTGCTACCCGCCTCCTCGACGCCGCCAAGCGCGCGGTCGAGATTGCCATCGAGGACTCGGAAGCCGCTGCGTTGTCCTTCTTGGAGCGCGCCGCGTGAGTGGGCCAATCGTCCTGCGCTGCACCGCCAAGCTGCTCAAGCGCCTGCGCCAGCCGGCCAAGCTGCCGGAGCCGCCGCCGTCCACCAATCCGCTGGGCGAGTGGTACGCGGACGTGGACTTTCTGGATCGTGAGCCGTTCGTGACGCTGCTCAACGCCGCTACCGGGGCGGGGCTGGTGCTGCCGGGGCGGGCCGAGCACCTGCGGCAATTGAACCACCACGCTGCTGAGCAGTTGTTCAAGCTGTTCATGCACTATGGGTTTGATCTGAACAAGCACCCGCTGGCGGGCGATGAGATCCGCGCCTGGGGACAGCCGCCGGTCTTCGCCAACACCCGCGACCGCAGCCTGCTCGGCTCGCTGAACCGCTTCAAGGACGAGGCCTGGATGCACTTCGCCCACAACAACCGCTCGCTGCCCGAGGCCGCGGCGGGGCAGTGGGAAGGATTGTTTCGTCATCCCTCGTTTGCCCGGCCCGGTCGGCGCTACGGTTATCAGGACTGGCAGAAGCCGCTCGATCTCGTCCGTGCGCGCCTGCTCGCGCCGGGCGTTGCACCCTCCACACCCCAGACATTGCACTGACAGCCATGACGCACGTTGCCCAGATCAAGGTTCCCGCCACCTACATGCGCGGCGGCACGTCCAAAGGCGTGTTCTTCAAGCTCGACGATCTGCCGGAGCGCTGCCGCGCGCCCGGTGCGGCGCGCGACCGTTTCCTGCTGCGCGTGATCGGCTCGCCGGACCCGTACGCGGCGCACATCGACGGCATGGGCGGTGCGACCTCGTCGACGAGCAAGTGCGTGATGCTGTCGAAGAGCACGCAGCCGGATCACGACGTCGATTATCTCTATGGCCAGATCTCGATCGACAAGGCCTTCGTCGACTGGAGCGGCAACTGCGGCAATCTCTCCACGGCGGCGGGCGCGTTCGCGATCCACGCCGGGCTGATGGACCCGGCGCGGGTGCCGCGCGACGGCCTCTGCACTGTGCGGATCTGGCAGGCCAATATCCGCAAGACCATCATCGCTCACGTGCCGGTCACCAACGGCCAGGTGCAGGAAACCGGCGATTTCGAGCTCGACGGCGTGACCTTCCCGGCGGCTGAGATCGTGCTGGAGTTCATCGATCCGTCGGACGATGGCGACGAAGGCGGGTCGATGTTCCCGACCGGCAAGCTCGTCGATGACCTCGATGTGCCGGGCATCGGCACGCTCAAGGCGACGATGATCACTGCGGGCATTCCGACCGTGTTCGTGAACGCCGGCGAGATCGGCTTCACCGGCACGGAGCTGCGCGAGGCGATCAACACCAAACCGGAGCTGCTGGCCAAGTGCGAGGCGATCCGCGTCGCCGGTTCGCTGCGCATGGGCCTGATCAAGACGGCGGAAGAGGCCGCAACCCGCCAGCACACGCCCAAGATCGCATTCGTGTCGCCGCCGCAGGACTACGTCGCGTCCAGCGGCAAGACCATCAAGGCCAGCGAGATCGACCTCAACGTGCGCGCGCTGTCGATGGGCAAGCTGCATCACGCGATGATGGGCACCGCGGCGGTGGCCATTGGCACCGCGGCGGCGATTCCCGGCACGCTGGTCAATCTGGCCGCCGGCGGCGGTGCGCGTGAGGCGGTGCGCTTCGGGCATCCGTCCGGCACCTTGCGGGTCGGCGCGGCGGCCGCCCAAGAGAACGGCCAATGGGTCGTGAAGAAGGCAATCATGTCGCGCTCGGCGCGCGTGCTGATGGAAGGCTGGGTGCGCGTGCCCGGCGACGCGTTCTGAAGCCGGGGCCGAGGCCCGGGCTTCGGCTGCAGCGGCAAGTCATGCCCCGGCGGGCGCAGGCCCGCCGGGTTTTTTGTGCCGGCGGGCATGTGCGGGCGGGCGCGGCGGCACCGTATAATCGGTGAGTGAGACTCACCAACGGCCGCGCGGATGTGCGGTGCCGGGGGGCGGGACTTGCATCCCCGATCCAGCCAGGAGGGCCGTCACGTGGCCTATCGTTCTGTTTTTCGCGCCGGCTTGTTTGCCGGTCAGACCGTTATCGTCACCGGTGGCGGCTCCGGCATCGGCCGCTGCACCGCACACGAACTCGCCGCGCTGGGCGCCAAGGTGATCATCACCGGACGCAAGCCTGAGAAGCTCGACGCGGTGGCCGCCGAGATCCGCGACGATGGCGGCATGGTGGCCGGCTACGCCTTCGACATCCGCGACGAGGAAGCGGTCAAGACGACGATCCGGCAGATCCTCGCCGAGCACGGCCCGGTCCACGGCCTGGTCAACAACGCTGGCGGCCAGTTTCCGATGCCGCTGGCGATGATCTCGAAGAAAGGCTGGGAGGCGGTGGTGGCCAACAACCTCACCGGCGGGTTTCTGGTCGCGCGCGAGGTCTACACGCAGTGCATGAAGAAGCACGGCGGTGCGATCGTCAACATGATTGCGGACATGTGGGGCGGCATGCCCGGCATGGGGCACAGCGGCGCGGCGCGCGCCGGCATGCTCAACTTCACCGAGACCGCCGCGATCGAGTGGGGGGCATCGGGCGTGCGTGTCAACGCGGTGGCGCCGGGCTATGTGGCGTCCAGCGGCATGGATCATTACGACCCCGCGTTCGCCCAGGAAGTGATCCCCAAGCTGGCCGGGCTCTCGCCGCTCAAGCGCATGGCCGAGGAAGCCGAGGTCAGCAGCGCGATCGTGTGGCTGCTGTCCGAGGGCGCCGCCTTCGTCACCGGCAGCTGCATCAAGATCGACGGCGGCAGCAGCCTCGGCGCCAAGGCCTTTCCGCTGCTCGAGCATCGCAACGCGAAGCCCTACCAGGGCTTTCATCGCGCCGTGAAGCCGCGGGCGGTGGGCTGAAGGCGGGTCAAGGCGGTGCGGAAAAGGTAAGACCAATTGTTCTCGCATCCTGCGAGAAATACGGGTAAAACGACCGGCCAGTGAGTCGGTGTAACAGGAGACGGAAGTGCCGATTATCGAGTCGAAGGTCGATACGGGCGGCGCCCAGTTCCAGCAGTACCGCGACGGCATGCTCAAGCTGATCGAGGAATGGCGCGCCGTCGAGGCCAAGGGGCGCGCCGAAGAGGAGAGCAAGCGCGGCCGCTATCACAAGCGCGGTCAGATCCTGCCGCGCGAGCGCGTGCATCTGATGCTCGACCGCGGCTCGCCGTGGCTGGAGATGTCGACGCTGGCCGGCTACAAGATGCATGACGACAAGGACGGTTCGCTGGCCGGCGGCAACAACATCACCGGCATCGGCTACGTCTCCGGCACGCGCTGCATCGTCTCGGCCTCGAACTCGGCGATCAAGGGCGGCACGATGACGCCCTGGGGCGTGCAGAAGGGCCTGCGCATCCAGGAGATCGCGCTGCAGCAGAAGCTGCCCTGCGTGAACATGATCGAGTCCGGCGGCGCCAATCTGCTGTATCAGGCCGAAGTGTTCATTCCCGGCGGCAAGACCTTCGCCAACCAGTGCCGCCTGTCCGCGGCCGGCATCCCGCAGGTCACGGTCGTGCACGGCTCGTCGACCGCCGGCGGCGCCTACATGCCGGGCCTGTCGGATTACGTGGTCATGGTGCGCAAACGCGCCAAGGTGTTTCTCGCCGGGCCGCCGCTGCTCAAGGCCGCCACCGGCGAGATTGCCGACGACGAGGATCTGGGTGGCGCCGAGATGCACTGCCAGGTCGCCGGCACCAGCGAGTTCATCGCCGAGAACGACATCGACGGTATCCGCATCGCGCGCGAGATCGTGCGCAACCTGAACTGGAACGCGCAGCGGCCGCGGCTGGAACTGCTGCCGGTGCGCGCGCCGCTGTATGACATCGAGGAGTTGTGCGGCGTGGTGCCGCCGGATTACCGCAAGCCGTTCGACTGCCGCGAGGTGATCGCGCGCATCGTCGACGGTTCGGAATTCCTCGACTTCAAGACCGAGTACGACAACCAGACCATCTGCGGCCGCGCCGTGATTCACGGCCATCAGGTCGGCATCATCTCGAACAACGGCCCGATCACGACCAAGGGCGCGACCAAGGCCGGCCAGTTCATCCAGCTCTGCTGCCAGGCCAACATTCCGATCGTGTATCTGATGAACACGACCGGCTACATGGTCGGCACCGAGTCCGAGCAGGGCGGCATCGTCAAGCACGGCTCGAAGATGATCCAGGCGGTGGCCAACGCCACGGTGCCGCAGCTGACCATTGTCATGGGCGGTTCGTTTGGCGCCGGCAACTACGGCATGTGCGGCCGGGGCTTTGGTCCGCATTTCATCTTTGCGTGGCCGAACTCGCGCACGTCGGTGATGGGCGGCGAGCAGGCCGCCGGCGTGATGGAGATCATCACGCGCGAGAAATGGCTCAAGGAAGGCAAGCAGATGTCGGAAACCGACGAGAAGATGCTGGCGATGATCCGCCAGAACATCATCAGTCAGTTCGACAAGGAGTCGCACGCCTTCGCCGCCACCGCGCGCTTGTTCGACGACGGACTGATCGATCCGCGCGATACGCGCAAGGTGCTGGGCCTGTGCCTGTCGGTCTGCCGCGAGGGCAAGTCGCGGCAGGTGTTCCCCAATAGTTTCGGCGTCGCCCGCCTCTGAGGTTTTTTATGCAGTACACGCACGAGCATCAGCAGCTGTTCGATACCACCCGGCAGTTCGTCGAAAACGAAATCAATCCGCACGCCGCCGAGTGGGAAAAGCAGGGCCAATGGCCGGCACGCGAGGTGCTGAAGAAGATGGGCGCGCTGGGCCTGCTGGGCATCAGCAAGCCTGAAGCCGTCGGCGGGCTGGGGCTCGACTACGGCTATCAGGTCGCGTTTGCCGAGGCACTCGGCTACTGCACGGTCGGCGGCCTGCCGATGGCGATCGGCGTGCAGACCGACATGGCGACCCCGGCGCTGGCGCGTTACGGCAACGACTATCTGCAGCAGAACTACCTCAAGCCCGCAATCGCCGGCGAACAGGTGGCGTGCATCGGCGTCAGCGAGCCGGGTGCGGGCTCGGACGTTGCCGGCATCAAGACCACCGCGCGGCGCGAGGGCGACGAGTACGTCATCGACGGCCAGAAGATGTGGATCACCAACGGCACCCAGGGCGACTGGGTCTGCCTGCTGGTCAACACCGGCGCGGCGGTGGCGGGCAGCCGTCATGGCAACAAGTCGCTGATCGTCGTGCCGCTGGATGCGCGCGGCGTCGATCGCAAGACCAAGCTCGACAAGCTCGGCCAGCGCTCATCGGACACCGCGATCATTTTCTTCGACGGCGTGCGGGTGCCGGCGCGGCATCTGATCGGCGAGGAAGGCAAGGGCTTCGTCTACCAGATGCAGCAGTTCCAGGAGGAGCGGCTGTTCCTGTCGGCGAGCATCCTGGTGGCGATGGAGCAGTGCATCGACGCGACCGCCGACTACACGCGCCAGCGCGCCGCGTTCGGCCAGACGATTCTCGACAACCAGTACGTGCAGTTCCGGCTCGCTGAACTCAAGACCGAGATCGAGGCGTGCCGCTCGCTGGTGTACCGCGCCACCGATGATCTGGTGGGTGGACGCGATGTGACCCTGACGGCATCGATGGCCAAGCTCAAGACCGCGCGGGTGGCGCGCGAGGTCGCCGACGGCTGCCTGCAGTTCTGGGGTGGGCAGGGTTTCATGTGGGATAACCCGGTGAGCCAGTTCTACCGCGACCTGCGTCTGCATTCGATCGGCGGCGGCGCCGATGAGGTCATGCTCGGAATCATCAGCAAGCGTCTGGGCTTCGGCGGCAAGGTCCGCAACAGCTGAAGAACCCAAGGTGCGCCAGGAGAGACGATGGATCTGCCCCCGACTCAGACGCTGCTGGTGACTTTCGATGCGGGCGTGCTGTGGGTGACGCTCAACCGGCCCGATGCCAAGAACGCACTCAATGCGGCGATGGTCAGCGAGCTCAATGCGGTGTTCGCGCAGGTGCGCTCGCAGCCGCAGGTGCGCGCGGTGGTCTTGCGCGGCGCCGGCGGTCATTTTTGCGCCGGCGCCGATCTCAAGGAAGTGATGGCCGGCGGCCTGCAGGCGCCCAAGCCCGGCGAGGCCGATCCGATCGAGCGCTACTCGCGCAGCTTCGGTGCGCTGCTGCGCAGCGCCGGCAGCCTGCCGGCCGTGGTGATCGCCATCTGCGAGGGCGCGGTGCTCGGCGGCGGCTTCGGCCTTGCGTGCGTGTCGGACATCGCATTGGCGCATGTCGATGCAAAGTTCGGCCTGCCCGAAACATCGCGCGGTCTGCCGCCGGCGCAGATCGCGCCGTTTGTCGTCGAGCGCATCGGCCTGACGCAGGCACGTCGCCTGTGCCTGACGGCGGCGCAGTTTCGCGGTGAGCGCGCGCTGGAACTCGGACTCGTGCACGAGACCTTCACCGCCGAGGCGGAGCTGCAGGCGCGGCTTGGCGCGGTGCTGGAGCAGGTGCGCGCCTGCGCCCCGCGGGCCAACGCGGTGACCAAGGAGATCATGCTCAAGGTCGCGCGCATGGAGATGGACGCGGTGCTCGACGACGCCGCGCGGCAGTTTGCCGCCTGCGTGCGCGGCGTCGAGGCGCCGGAGGGCATCGCGGCATTCCTGCAGAAGCGCCCGCCGAAGTGGGCGCGCGAGGCCTGAAGCCGCGTGCGGCGTCAGTGAACGACGGCAGAGCGCAGGAGTCGCTTGCCGCGCAACGGGTGGGACGGTGGGAAATGACGACGATGACGAAGCGATTCAATAAGGTGCTGGTCGCGAACCGTGGCGAGATCGCGGTGCGTGTGATTCGCGGCGCGAAGCAGCTCGGCTACGCGACGGTCGCGGTCTACAGTGAAGCCGACCGCGACGCGATGCACGTGCTGGAGGCCGACGAGGCGGTGTGCATCGGACCGGCGCCGGCGAAGGACTCGTATCTTGCCGTCGAGCGCATCCTCGAAGCCGCGCGGCGCTCCGGCGCCGAGGCCATCCATCCGGGTTACGGCTTTCTGTCGGAACGCGCCGACTTTGCCCAGGCCGTGCAGGAGGCCGGGCTGATCTTCATCGGCCCCGATGCCGGCTCCATCGCGGCGATGGGCAACAAGTCCGCATCGAAGATCCGCATGATCGCGGCCGGCGTGCCGTGCGTGCCCGGCTATCAGGGCGATGACCAGTCCGACGAGGTGCTGGTGGCCGAGGCGCGCCGCGTCGGGTTGCCGGTGATGGTCAAGGCGGCGGCGGGCGGCGGCGGGCGTGGCATGCGGCTGGTGCACGACGACGCCCACCTGCTCGACAGCATCCGCTCGGCGCGCAGCGAGGCGGCCAACGCCTTCGGCAGCGGCCAGCTGCTGATCGAAAAGGCGGTGATGCATGCGCGTCACGTCGAGATCCAGGTGTTCGGCGATCGCCACGGCACCGTGATCCATCTGGGCGAGCGCGACTGTTCGGTGCAGCGGCGCAACCAGAAGGTGGTTGAGGAGGCGCCGTCACCGGCGGTCGACGAGGAACTGCGTGCACGCATGGGTGCGGCGGCGGTCGCGGCGGCGCAGGCGGTCAATTATGTCGGCGCCGGCACGGTCGAGTTCATGCTCGCGCAGGATGGCGCGTTCTACTTCCTGGAGATGAACACCCGGCTGCAGGTCGAGCATCCGGTGACGGAGCTGGTTTACGGCGTCGATCTGGTCGAGTGGCAGCTGCGGGTGGCCCAGGGCGAACCGCTGCCGATGACGCAGGAGCAAGTACTCGAACGGCGCCGCGGCTGGGCCATCGAGGTGCGCCTGTGCGCGGAGGATCCGACGCAGAACTACCTGCCGCAGACCGGACAGGTGCTGAGGTGGCAGGCGCCGGCGGGCAGCGGGGTGCGCGTCGACAGCTATCTGCGCGACGGCCAGGCGATCAGCCCGTTCTACGACTCGATGCAGGCCAAGATCATCGCCTGGGGCGAGGATCGCGAGACCGCGCGCATGCGCCTGCTCAAGGCGCTCGATGACACCACGCTGCTCGGGGTCGTCAACAACAAGGCCTACTTGCGCGACATCGTTGCGCATGAAGCCTTCGCCGGCGGCGACTTCTCGACCTCGTTCATCGGGCGCTACTTCCCGCACGAGCACGTCGCAGCGATGAAGCCGACCCTGCGGCACGTGGCATTGGCGGCGGTGGCGCTGTACCTGGATGACGCCCTGGCCCTGGCGCGCGAGCACGCGCTGGAGCAGGAGTTCCTGGGCTGGCACAGCTCGCACGAGTTTCCCGCCGACTACAAGCTCAAGTGGCGCGACACCGAGTATGACGTCGACGTGCTGGTGCACGCTGGGCGCGAGTTCACGATTGTCATCGGCGAGGCCACGCTCAAGGTCGAGGTCGTGCGCAATGTCGAGCACGAATTCCAGTATCGGCTCGATGGCGTCGTCGGGCGCGCGCGCATCGCCCACGAAGGTGACCGGGTCTGGCTCGACGCCGAAGGGCAGTGCCACGGCT
>JBFHQK010000052.1:0-12100 GCA_041592255.1 Fontimonas sp. | reverse complement strand
TGCAGCTGCAGGGCACCGGGGCGGGCGTGCGTGCGGATGACTGCATCGACCTGATGCCGCGCGGCAGCCAGCGCACGCGCATCCGCTACGAGGCCGAGCTGCGGTTCAGCGGCCTGGGGCGCCTGGGCGGCGCGCTGCTGCAGTGGCCGCTGCGACGCATCGGTCGCGCCGCGGTCGAGGGCTTGCGCACGGCGCTGACGCCGGAGCCGGTGCTGCTTGCGCCCTCGGCGCCGCCGAGCCTGAAGCAGCGGCTGGTGTTACCGGCGGCGCTGGATTTCACCCCCCATGGCTACCGCGCGATGCCGCGCAAGGCACACAGCACGTTTCTGGATGGGCGCACCATCGTCATCACCGGGCCGACGGCGGGCATCGGGCTGGCGGCGGCCTGCGAGCTGTCGCGGCTGGGGGCGCGCCTGGTGCTGGTCGGCCGCGACCGCGCGCGGCTGGAAACCGCCGCCCAGCAGATTCTGGACTTCGCCGGCGGTGCGCATCCGCTGCGGCTGCTCGAGGCCGATCTGTCCGAGCCGACGCCGCTCGCGCGCGCCGCCTCGGCGATCCGCGCGGGCGAGGCGCGGGTGGATGTGCTGATCAATAACGCCGGCGCGCTGTTCGCCGAGCGCGGGCTGACCGTCGATGGTCACGAGCGCAGCTTTGCCATCAATCTGCTGGCGCCCTACCGCATGACCAGCGCGCTGCTGCCGATGCTGGCGCGCAGCCGCGGGCGCGTGATCAATGTGTCGTCGGGCGGGCAGTATCTGCAGCCGCTGCACGTCGCCGACCTCGACTGGACCCGCACGCCCTACGATGGGGTCAGGGCCTATGCCCAGGCCAAGCGCGGACTGGTGGCAGTGACGCGCAGCTGGGCCGAGCGCCATCCGCAGATCGGTTTTCACGCGATGCACCCGGGCTGGGTCGCCACGCCCGGGGTGGCGAAATCGCTGCCCGGCTTCCATCGCGTGATGCGGCGCGTGCTGCGCGATCCGCGCATGGGCGCGGACACGATCGTCTGGCTGTGTGCGGTGGCGCGCGAGCGGATCGGCTCCGGCAGTTTCTGGCTGGACCGGCGCGCGGTGCCGTTCGACCTGATCCCCGGCACGGCGGTGTCGGCGGCCGAGCGCGCGCGTCTGCTCGAGCACCTCGCCGCGCGGGCCGGCGACCTGCACACGCCAGTGCCGGCCCTGAGCGCCTGAGCCCCGCCCACGGCTGATCCGCGTCAATGCACGCCGCTGCCGGCCGGCGCAGCGTGAACGGCTCCCGTCGGCTGCACGGATACGACGTCATGCCTGAAATCACTGCAGAGCCGCCGGTGACGGCTCCCGAGCTGGTCCTGCCGCGCCCGCGCATGACTGGCGGACGCCCGTTGCTGGAGGCGCTGCACGCCCGCTGCAGCACGCGTGCGTTCAGCCCGCGCGAGCTGCCGGTGCCGCTGCTGTCACACCTGCTGTGGGCCGCCTGCGGCATCAACCGGCCGCAGACCGGCGGGCGCACCGCGCCCTCGGCCAACAACTGGCAGGAGATCGATCTCTACGTCGCGCTGGCGCGCGGCTTGTATCGCTACCAGCCACACGAGCACCGGCTGCAGCCGCTCAGCGGCGCCGATATCCGCGCCAAGACCGGCAGCCAGGACTTTGTCGCCGTCGCACCGGTGAACCTGATCTACGTCGCCGATCTGACCCGGATCGACGTCGCCAGCGGCGACGAGCGCCGTTTCTACAGCGGCGCCGACACCGGCTTCATCGCCCAGAACGTGTATCTGTTCTGCGCCTCGGAGGGCCTGGGCACGGTGGCGCGCGGGCTGATCGAGCGCCGCACGCTGGCGCAGGTGATGGGACTGGATCCGAGGCAGCGCGTGCTGATGGCGCAGTGCGTCGGTTATCCGGCGTGACGCACGCGGGGGGCGCGTGAGCCTGCCACCGCTGATCGCAGCGCTGAAGCAGGCGGCCGCCTATCCGCACCCCGTCGGCGCCGTGCGCGTCGCCGAGACGCACATCTCCTGGGTGCTGCTGACCGGCGCGTACGCGTACAAGATCAAGAAGTCGGTGAATCTGGGCTTTGTCGATTTCTCGACGCTGGAGCAGCGCCGCCAGGCCTGTCTCGACGAGCTGCGGCTCAACCGCCGTTTCGCGCCGCAGCTGTATCTCGACGTCGTGCCGATCACCGGCACGGCGGAGTGCCCGCGCATCGGCGGCGACAGCGAGCCGTTCGAATATGCGGTGCAGATGCGCGAGTTCCCGCAGGACGCCCAGCTCGACCGCCTGCTCGCCGCCGGCCAGCTCGATGCCGGCGACATGCAGGCACTGGGCGAATCGATCGCGGCGCTGCATGCCGATGCGCCGCGCGCCGACGCGGCGCTGGCTTACGCGCGGCCGGCGCAGATCCGGCGCGACGCCCAGGACAATCTGGATGCGCTGGCCGCCGGTACCGCAGGCGACCCGCACGCAGCGGTGGCCGCGCTGGCCGCGTGGACCGACGCCGAGCACCGGCGCCTCGCCGCGCTGATGGCCGCGCGCCACGATCAGGGCTTCGTGCGCGAGCTGCATGGCGATCTGCACCTGGCCAACCTGGTGCGCATCGACCAGCGGATCCTGCCGTTCGACTGCATCGAGTTCAGCGCGGCGCTGCGCTGGAACGACACGATCAGCGATCTGGCGTTTCTCACCATGGATCTGCGTCGGCGCGGGCACGCCGAGTTCGCCTACCCGCTGCTCAACCGCTATCTGGAACGCAGCGGCGACTATGCCGGCATGCGGCTGCTGCGTTTCTATGAGGTGTACCGGGCCCTGGTGCGCGCGAAGATCGCCATGATCCGCCGCGACGCCGCCAGCGGTGCGGCGCGCGCGGCGGCCCAGCGCGAGCTAGAGGCGTATCTCGGCCTGGCACAGGCGCGCGCCGCCGGGACGCGCGCGGCGCTGGTGCTGATGCATGGCCTGTCCGGATCGGGCAAGACCCGCCTCAGCAGCGGGCTGATCGGGACGTTGCCGGCGTTGCGCGTGCGTTCCGACGTCGAGCGCAAGCGGCTGCACGGGCTGGATGCGGCACAGCACTCCGGCTCAGCGCCCGGTGCCGGGATCTACACCGTGGCTGCCTCGGCGCAGACCTATGCGCTGCTGGCGCAGGCCGCGCACGCGATCATCGCCGGCGGCGAAACCGCCGTGGTCGACGCCGCATTCCTGCGCCGCGCGGATCGGGCGCGCTTCCGCGCGCTGGCGCAGACGCTCGGAGTGCCGCTGCTGCTGGTCAGCTGCAGCGCGCCGCCCGAGGTGCTGCGCGCGCGCCTGCAGCGCCGCGCCGCCAGCGGCACCGATGCGTCCGAGGCCGACCTGGCGGTGCTCGAACGCCAGCTCGCCAGCGCCGAGCCGCTCGATGCCGACGAGCGCGCGCGGGCGATCGAGGTGGCAACGACCCAGGGCGTAGCGCCGGACGACTTGGCGCAGCGCCTGCGCGCGCGTCTGCCGGTGGCGGCGGGCGCGGCAACCCTGTCCTCAGGCGCCTGATCCGCCGAAGCGCAGCGACACCCCGGCATACGCGCCGCGGCCGGGCGCCGGCTCGAAGAAGCGGCCGTTGCCGTCGTTGACGATCACCGAGCCGGCGTAGTGCGCATCGAACAGGTTGTGCACGCGCAGGAACACTTCGCCGCCGTGACGCGCCGATGCCCAGCGATAGGCCACGGCGGCATCGGCAACCCCATAGCCCGGGGCCGTGTCGCTGTTGCGGTCGTCCACCGGCACCGCGTCGACGTAGCGCGCTTCGAGCATCGCCGCCAGGCCCGGGCGGCCGCGCCGCCAGGCCAGTTCGGCGAACAGGCTGGTGCGGGCCACGCCGGGCACCCGGTTGCCGGCCGGCACGGTCACGGTGTCGCCGGTGCTGCGATAGCGGTAGGTCTGGGCGAAGCGCGCATCGAGCCAGTCGGCGGCGAGCTGCAGCGCGAACGCCTGCGGCAGCGGCAGCCACAGACCGGCCTCGACGCCGCGGCGGCGGGTGTCGCCATTCTGGAAGCTGGCGCGGCCGTCGATCGTGGCGGCCGGCACGATGTCGTCGTCGCCGTCGATGTGGAACAGCGCCAGGCTGAGCAGGCCGCTGCCAAGGAGCTGCTGCTTCCAGCCCAGCTCGACGCTGCGACTGTGCGCCGCATCGAGCGCCAGGTTGAGGCCTTCGCCGCCGTCGCTGCGGTAGGAGAGTTCGTTGAAGGTGGGGGTCTCGAAGCCAGCGCCGGCGCTCAGGTACAGCAGGCGGTCGGCCGCAGGTGCGAACGACAGGCTCAGCGCCGGCAGCGTCGCGGCAAACGATGCGCGGCCGCTGTCGTCGGGATTGCCGGTGCGCACGTAATGGTCGTCGGAGGTAAAGCGCACCTGGCTGTGACGCAGCGCCGCGTCCAGCGTCCAGCGCGGCGCGAAGGGATAGGTGACGACGACGAAGGGGTCGAAGCTGGTGATCCGGTTGTCCTCGTCGCGGCGCAGCGCGCCGCGCACGCCGAGCTGGTCGCCGACAAAGTTCTCGTAGCCGCGGCGGCGCTCGTCGGTGCTGCGCCACTGCACCCCGGCGCTCAGCGACAGCGGCGCGAAACGCTGTGTCGCGCGTGCCTCGATGCCGTAGCCGTCGCGGGCCAGGTCGATGACGCCGCCGGCGCGCGCCGGCGAGGCCTGCGCCGAGGGCGGGATCGACAGAAACTGAACGACATCGCGGGCGTCGGCGTAGGCCAGCAGCTCCCACTGCGACGCCCCGGTCCAGGCGCCGCTGTAGCCGATGCCGGCGCGCCAGTCGTCGATCGACTTGCGGGTGTTGTAGGTCTCGGCCTGCGGCGTGGCCTGCTGCCGGTTGTCCTCGAACTGCGCGCGGGTCAGGCCCAGCGGGTCCTGCGCACATGCATCCCAGATGCGGCTCGCCAGCAGCCGCAGCTGGTGCTCGTGGCCCAGATCGTAGGTCGCGTTCAGCGCCGCCTGGTTGCGGCGCGATGCGCTGTGCGCGCGGCTGCCGTTGCGGTCGAAGCGCGCGAACTCGAAGCGATAGCCGAGGCGCTCTTCGGCGGCGCGGCCGCTGCCGGCCACCGATGCGCGCCAGGTCTCGCCGCTGCCGCCGCCCAGCGTGGCGTCGATCCGGTCATCCGCGGACGGCGGTGCGCTGTACGCCGCGATCACGCCGCCGGCGCTGTTGCCGTACTGGTAAGCCAGCGGCCCGCGCAGCACCTCGATGCGGTCCAGGCCCGAGATCAGCAGGTTCGACGTCTGCCCCTGGCCGTCGGGCGCCGTCAGCGGAATGCCGTCGGCGCGCAGCTGGATGCCGCGCACGCCGAAGCTGGCGCGTGCGCCATAGCCGCGGCTCTGGATCTGCAGATCCTGCGCGTCGTTGTGGCGGTCGCGCACGTCGATGCCGGGCAGCCGGTCCAGCGTCTCGGCCAGATCGATCTGCGGCTGGGCGCTGTGCAGCACCGTGGCGTCAATCACGCCCACCGCTGCCGGCGTCCGCAATTCGCTGCGCGGCTGGGGCGTGCCGACCACCAGCACCGGGGGCAGCACGGTGGCGGTCGCTGCGCGGTCGTCCGCCGACTGCTGTGCGGATGCCGGCGCGCAGCAGGCCAGCGCCAGCAGCAGGGGCGGCAGTGTCGTTTGGTGGTTCATCGGCGCTGACTATGCCCGCGGGCCGCGGTCCGCGACCTGCCCAAAACGGACGACGTCGCGCCGCGCCGGCTATTGCCCAGGCGCGCGGCTGGCGGTGTAATTCGTTGCGCGGTATCGCGCACGCCCGCAGCCGGGAGGACAGGGTGGCGACTCCAGAGCTGATCGCACGCTGGCAGCTGAACCGCGGCTTCTACTGGGCCATCGCCGCTGCGCTGATTGTGCTGGGCGTGTATCTGTCGAGCATCCGCTTCCTCGACAGCGAGTGGCTGTCGCGCGCCGGCTGTCTGGTGGTGATGATCGGGATCTGGTCGGGGATCGGCGGTGTCCTGCAGGAGCGTCTGCTGGTCAGCAGCGCGCAGTGGCGGCGGCGCAACGCGCTGACGCGGGCGCGGGCGCGGCTGGCGGAGGATCAGATCGATCCCGAGCGCGCGGACAAGGAGCTCGAGGCGATCAACGCCGGATTCGACAAGGAACTGGTCAAGGCGCAGCAGAAGCTCAGGCTGTCGCTGGGCGTGCTCGAAGTGTCGCTGCTGCTGACCGGCACCTTCCTGTGGGGGTTCGGCGACCTGCTGGCGGGCTGAGCGTTGCGCTGCCGCAGTGCCACGCGGGGACTCACCCGTTTGTGGCAGGCGGTGTGCACGACGCGGCCGCTATCGTCGATGCGTCCTCGCGCGGCCTCGCGTCGCGCTGTCCAGCCCTTGACGAAGAGACCATGAGCACACCGACCGAGTCCGCACCGGCCGCGCCCAAGCCGACCCGCATTGCGCCGATCGTCACGCCCGACGCCAAGTCCTTCTGGGACGCGGCCGACCGCGGGGAATTCGTTGGCCAGAAGTGCGGCGATTGCGGCGTCTTCACGTTCCCGCCGCGGCCGATGTGCCCGCACTGCCACAGCCTCAAGCGCGAGGAAGTGCCGCTGTCGGGCCGCGGCACCGTGCACGCGTGGACCGTGCCGCGGCATCCGCACCCGTTCGGTTTCAAGGAGGCGCCGATCGTGGCGGTGATTCAGCTGGAGGAAGGCACGCGCATGGTCTCCAACGTCGTCGGCGTCAGGCCCGAGGACATGCAGATGGACCTGGCGGTCGAAGTCAGCTTCGAGCCGACGATGAACAATCACAAGGTGCCGGTGTTCCGGCCGCGCACGAAGTAAGAGACTGATTCCATGACCCGCACGTTCAAGGAAGCCGCGATCGCCGGCATCGGCGCCACCGAATTCTCGAAGGAATCCGGCCGCACCGAACTGCAGCTCGCCGCCGAGTGCTCGCTGGCCGCGTGTCAGGACGCCGGCATCGATCCGCGCGAGATCGACGGCATGATCACGTTCACGATCGACAACAGCGACGAGATCAGCCTCGCGCGCTGCCTCGGCGTCAAGGATCTGGCCTACACCACGCGCATCCCCGGCGGCGGCGCCGCGGCGGCGGCGACGATTGCGCAGGCGATGGCGGTGGTCAACGCCGGCCTGTGCAAGAACGTGCTGATCTGGCGCGCGATGAACGAGCGCAGCCAGTACCGCTTCGGCCAGAACCCGACCAACATGCAGGGCTACACCGGCGGCCACGGCACCGGCTCGCTGCTCTGGTGCATCCCCTACGGCGCGATGACGCCGGCGAGCTGGGCGGCGCTGCAGGCCGCGCGCTACATGCACACCTACGGCGTGACCAACCGCGATCTCGGCCACGTCGCCGTGCAGCAGCGCGCCTATGCGGCGACCAATCCCAAGGCTTGGTACTACCAGCGTCCGATCACGCTCGAGGATCACCAGGCCTCGAAGTGGATCCAGGAGCCGTGGCTGCGCCTGCTCGACTGCTGCCAGGAGTCCGACGGCGGTGTCGCGATCCTGGTCACCAGCCTCGAGCGCGCGCGCGATCTGAAGCAGCCGCCGGTGAAGATCGTCGGCGCCTGCCAGTCGATTCCGTACAACGTCGAGGTGATTTCGAACTACTACCACGACGACCTGACGATCATGCCCGAGGCCTGGGGCACGGCCAAGCGCCTGTACGCGCAGACCGGCATGAAGCCGTCCGACATGCAGGCGGCGATGATCTACGACGCCTTCACGCCGCACGTGCTGATGCAGCTCGAGGCCTTCGGCTTCTGCGGCAAGGGCGAGGCGGCGGCGTTCGTGAAGTCCGGCGCGCTGGCGCTCGACGGCCGGCTGCCGACCAACACCCACGGCGGCCTGCTCGGCGAGGCCTACATCCACGGCATGAACACGATGGCCGAAGGCGTGCGCCAGGTGCGCGGCGCGGCGGTCAACCAGGTCAGCAACGTGACCAACGTGCTGGTGTCGTCGGGCATGGCCGGTGCGATTCTGAGCAAGGCGTGAGCCAGCGGTTCGAGCTGCGCCTCGACACCGGCGTTGCGCTCGCCGGCGAGGCGCCGTTGCAGGTCGCCGCCAGCGTCTGGCTGCCGGCTGCGCCGCAGCAGGCGCGTGCGCTGCTGATCTGCCTGCCCGGCGGCAACATGAACCGCCGTTACTTTGACCTGCGGCCGGACGACGGCGACGCGACGTTCTCGTTTGCCGCGCAGATGACCGCGCGCGGCTTTGCCGTCGCCGCGTTCGATCATCTCGGCCTGGGCGACAGCAGCAAGCCCGACGACGGCTGGCGGCTGACGCCCGAGGTGCTGACGCAGGCCAACGCCGCGGCCAGCGCCGCGCTGCAGATGCGCCTGCGCGCCGGCCTGGGGGAGGGCATCCCGTCGCTGGCGCTGCCGAGCATCGGCGTCGGCCACTCGATGGGCGCGATGCTGACCGTGCTGCAGCAGCACGCCGCACGCACGCATGCGGCGATCGCGCTGCTGGGCTTTTCCACCCGCGGACTGCCTGAGTACCTGCCGCCGGCGCTCAAGGACACGGCCGACCCGGTCGCGGTGCGGCCGCAGCTGGTTGATCTGGCGCGCAAGATGTTCGGCCAGCCGTATCCGGTGATTCATCGCGGTGGCGGCAACAACACCGAGCTGTTCGGCAGCCGCGCTGCCGATCCGCGCGGCGTGGCCGCGCTCAAGCCCGCGACCGACTGCGTGCTGCCGGTGCCGGCGATGATGTCGATGATCCCCGGCAACGTCGCCCCCGAAGCCGCGGCGCTCGACGTGCCGGTGTTCCTGGGCATCGGCGAGCGCGACATGGTCGGCGCGCCGCATGTGGTGCCGGCCGCGTTCGGCGGCAGCCGCGACGTCACCCTGTATCTGCTGGCGCAGGCCGGGCACAGCCACTTCCTGTTCCCCGCGCGGACTGCGCTGTACGACCGCCTCGCCAGCTGGGCCGGATCGATTCTGTAGGCGTCCCGTGCGTGGATCGGTTGGCGCGCGCGCAGCCTCCTACAAGTGGACGGGGCAGGGCGCGCTCGGCTCGCCTACAGTCCGACGACTTCCGGCTGCGCGCCGGGCTTAACCTTTGGTTTTTCGGACATTGCGGGAGAACAGCATGGCAACGGCACTCAAGGCCGGGGCGCGCTTCAAGAGCGCGGTCTGCGACACGCAGGTGATGGTGGTCAAGGCGCCGGCGGGCGAACACGAGCTGCGCTGCGGCGGGGTCGAAATGATCGGCGCCACGGCGAGCGCGCCGGCGGGCGTCGCGCTCAATGGCGAGCATGCCGCCGGCACCCTGATCGGCAAGCGCTACGTCAACGCCGACGAGTCGCTGGAGCTGCTGTGCACCAAGGGCGGGCAGGGCTCGCTGTCGCTGGGCGCCACGCCGCTCGAGGTCAAGCAGGCCAAGCAGCTGCCGTCGTCGGACTGAACGGCCGGGAATCGGCCATCGAGCATCGGGACTCGTGGAAGCGAGACTTCGGCGGCCCGACGATTCCCCATTCCCCATCCCCGTCTGCCCATGAACATCTCGACCATTCTCGACATGGCCGCCGAAGCCTTCGGCGAGCGCATCGGCGTCGTTGCCGGCGACGCGCGCTACAGCTACGCGCAGTTGCGCGAGCTGGCCTACCGCGCCGCGCGGCGCTTCAAGGTCAGTGGCGCGCGCTATGTCGCGCTGCTGGACACCAACAGTCCGGCGGCGCCGGTGGCGCTGTTCGGCGCCGCCTACGCCGGCATCCCCTACGTGCCGGTGAACTACCGGCTGACGCGCGCCGAGATCAACGAGCTGCTGGCGCGCGTCGCGCCGGCGGTGGTCGTGGTCGGGCCGGAGCAGCGCGCGCAGATCGACGCGCGCGACGATCTGACGCTGCTCGACCGCGCCGCGCTGCTGGCGCTGGACGACGACGGCGGCCAGACGCCGGTGCCGGAAGAAGACCCGCGTGCGGTCGCGGTGCAGCTGTTCACCAGCGGCACCACCGGCAAGCCCAAGGCGGCGATCCTGCGCCATGAAAACCTGATGTCGTACATCGTCGGCACGGTCGAGTTCGCCGCCGCCGACGAGGACGACGCGATCATCGTCTCGGTGCCGCCGTACCACATCGCCGGCATCTCCGCGGTGCTGAGCTCGACCTACGCCTGCCGGCGCATGGTGCAGCTCGAAAGTTTCGAGCCGAAGTCCTGGCTCGACGCCGCGCGCCGCGAGCGCATCAGCAACGCGTTCCTGGTGCCGACGATGCTGCAGCGCATCGTCGAACACCTCGACGCCAGTGGCGCGGCGCCGAACCTGCCGGCGCTGCGTGCCCTGGCCTACGGCGGCGGCAAGATGCCGCTGTCGACGATCCAGCGCGCGATGGCGCTGTTGCCGGGCGTGGATTTCACCAACGCCTACGGCCTGACCGAAACCAGCTCGACAATCGCCGTGCTCGGCCCGGACGATCACCGTGCCGCGTTCAACAGCGACGATCCGACGATCCGCCGCCGCCTCGGCTCGGTCGGCAAGCCGGCCGCGGTCGAGATCGAGATCCGCGACGAGTCCGGTGCGGTGCTCGGCGCCGAGGAAGCCGGCCTGGTCTTCGTGCGCGGGCCGCAGGTCTCCGGCGAGTACCTGTCGCTGGGCAGTCAGCTCGACGCCGACGGCTGGTTCCCGACCAAGGACCGCGGCTATCTCGACGCCGAGGGCTATCTGTTCCTCGACGGCCGTGCCGACGACGTCATCGTCCGCGGCGGCGAGAACATCTCGCCCGGCGAGATCGAAGACGTGCTGCTGTCGCACCCGTCGGTGGCCGACGTGGCCTGCGTGGCGATGCCCGACGAGCAGTGGGGCGAGGCGGTGGCCGCCGCGATCGTGCTCAAGGACGGCAGCACGGTCAGCGCGCGGGAACTGCAGGAACTGGTCAAAGGCAAGCTGCGCTCGTCGCGCGTGCCGCAGAAGATCGTGTTCAAGGACGCGCTGCCGTACAACGAAACCGGCAAGGTGCTGCGCCGCGTGATCCGTCAGGAGTTCGCCTGATTCGCGGCATGCCGGCAGCGCCGGCGCGTGCGCTTGCCGAAGACCTGCCGCTGCCGGAAGATGCCGCGGATCGGATGACACGCGTCGAGCGGGCCGCCAGCCGCTGGCCCAGCGCCGGCGAGCGCAACGGCTGAGACCGCCTTTTCCCACTCCAGGAGCACCGATGTTCGTCATCGAAAAGACTGTCGAGATCAACGCCCCGGCCGCGGTGGTCTGGGAAGTGATCAGCGATCTCAAGCGGTATCCGGAATGGAATCCGTTCTGCCTCAGCGCCCGTTCGACGCTCAAGCCGGGTGACCCGATCGACATGACCGTGAAGCTGCTGGCGCGGCCGCAGCAGCAGCGCGAGTGGATGCTCGAATATGTCGACGGCAAGCGCTTTGCCTATCGCATGAAGCCGGTGCCGCTGGGGGCGCTGTCGAGTTTCCGCTCGCATGACGTCGCGCCGGCCGGCGCCGAGCGCAGTCACTACCGCAGCTATTTCCATCTCAAGGGCTGGATGCGCGGCGTGGTGCTCGGGCTGTTCCGCGCCAAGCTCGAGGCCGGTTTCGCCGGCATGACCGACGCGATCAAGTCGCGCGCCGAAGCGCTGTGGGCACAACGCCAAGCCACACGGGCAGCCTGAACGCGGTCGATTACGCGCAGCGTCTGCTCGCTGATCTGGGCGCGGTGCCGGCGTGCGCGCCGGTGGCGGCCGACGAGCATCCCGCACGCGGCTGGGCCTGCAGCGGCCTGATGGCGCTGACCGGTTCCGCCGACGGTGCACCGCAGCTGTGTCCGGTGCCGCTGACCACCGGTGCCGACGGCGCGCTGGCCGCGCTGGCCAGCCTGGCCCCGGCGGGCGCGTTGCACGGGCTGCGCGGTGCGCAGCTGCTGGCTGAGCGCGCGGCCGTGGCGGGCTACTCGCGTCGCGGCCGGCGCTCGCCGGGCGGCGCCTGTCGCCTGCTCGACACCGTGGACGGCTCCATCGCTCTCAATCTGGCCCGCGACGACGACTGGTCGCTGCTGCCGGCGTGGCTCGAAGGCGAGGCGCCGGCCGACGACGCGGCGCTGGCCGAGCGAGTGCGCACCCACACCATGCATGACTGCGTCGAGCGCGGTCGCCTGCTCGGGCTGGCGGTGGCGCCGGTGGCGCCGCCGCCGTCGCGGCCGCCGCCGTGGT
>JBFHQK010000051.1:0-12153 GCA_041592255.1 Fontimonas sp. | reverse complement strand
GGCGCCGCGCGCACCGGGCAGCAATCCGCGCAACTCGCCAGGCGTCAGGTCGCGCCACTGTCCCGGCTGCAGGGTGCCGAGGTGGATGTTGATGATGCGCACGCGCTGCAGCCGTCGCACGCTGTAGCCGAACACCTCGCACATGCGCCGGATCTGGCGGTTCAGACCCTGGGTGAGGATGATGCGAAACGTGTTGCGTCCGGCCGCGGTCACCGTGCATGGCTTGGTCACGGTGCCCAGGATGGGCACGCCGCCGGCCATGCCGCTCAGAAAATCCGGCGTCAGCGGCCGATCGACGGTGACGATGTATTCCTTCTCGTGATTGTGCTCGGAACGCAGGATCTCGTTGACGATGTCGCCGTTGTTGGTCAGCAGGATCAGGCCTTCCGATTCCTTGTCGAGGCGGCCGACGGGGAAGATGCGCTCGCGATGGCCGACGAAGTCGACGATATTGCCGGCGACGTGGCGCTCGGTGGTGCAGGTGATGCCCACCGGCTTGTTGAGCGCGATGTAGACGTTCTTCTTGCTCTGACCGACTGGCTTGCCGTCGACACGCACGTCATCGCCGCTGTCGACCTGCGTGCCGAGCTGGGCCGGCGCGCCGTTGACCGTGACGCGCCCCTGTTCGATCCAGCTGTCCGCCTCCCGCCGCGAACAGATCCCGGTTTCACTGATGAACTTGTTCAGTCTCATGACATCTGACGCCGCAAGGACTCACCACTTCTGCACGACACAGTCGGAGGCATCGAGCGCCATGTGAATCAGCAGCCCGCTGCCGAGGATGCGCATCTGCGGCAGGCCGAGCATCAGCACGTAGCCCGCCACCGCGGGCGCGGTATGCAGCGGGTGAAAGCCGATGCTGCAGCGCCCCGGGTCATAGACCGGCACCGCGAGCAGGTGGTCGAGATCGACCGCCATCGTCGCCAGCATGATCAGCCACGCGCGCCGCCAGGCGATGCGAAACCATGCCCGGGCGGCAACGCCCGGGACAAGACCGTGCAGGATCAGGTGCAAGACGGCAGCGATGGACATGCGCAAAAAGGACAAGGCCCGCCGGAGCGGGCCTTGTCACTGCGTCGGATCAGGCCTTGGCCATCTGCCGCAGCATGTACTGCAGCACGCCGCCGTGCTCGTAGTACTCCCACTCCTTGGGCGTGTTGATGCGCACCTTGGCCTTGAAGCTGACCGCCTTGCCGTCGGCCTTCTTGGCGCTGACGGTGACTTCGGTCGCACCGCGGGTCAGGCCGTCGAAGTCGAACACTTCGGTGCCGTCGAGGCCCAGCGACTGCGCGGTCTGGCCGTCGACGAAGTTCAGCGGCAGCACGCCCATGCCGACGAGGTTCGAGCGGTGGATGCGCTCGAAGCTCTCCGAGATGACCGCCTTGACGCCGAGCAGGATCGTGCCCTTGGCCGCCCAGTCGCGCGACGAGCCGGTGCCGTACTCCTTGCCGGCGAGCACGACCAGCGGCGTCTTGTCGGCCGCGTACTTCATCGCCACGTCGTAGATCGGCTCGACTGCGCCGGCAGCGCCGTCCTTGCCGATGTACTTCGACACGCCGCCCTCGACGCCCGGCGTCATCGCGTTCTTGATGCGCGTGTTGGCGAAGGTGCCGCGCATCATCACTTCGTGGTTGCCGCGGCGCGAGCCGAAGCTGTTGAAGTCAGCGCGCTGCACGCCGTGCTCCATCAGGTACTTGCCGGCCGGGCCGTCTTTCTTGATGTCGCCGGCGGGCGAGATGTGGTCGGTGGTGATCGAGTCGCCGAGCACCGCCAGTGCACGCGCGCCCTTGATCGGCTGGATGCCCGGCGGCGTCATCGTCATGCCGACGAAGTACGGCGGGTTCTGCACGTAGGTCGACTTCGGGTCCCAGTTGTAGGTCTCCGACTTGGTGACCTGGATCGACTGCCAGCGCGCGTCACCCTTGAGCACGTCGGCGTAGCTGGCCTTGAACAGGTCCGCCGTCACCGCCTTGGCGACCGCGGCCTGGATCTCGGCGTTGCTCGGCCAGATGTCCTTGAGGAACACGTCCTTGCCGTCCTTGCCCTTGCCGATCGGCTCGCTGGTCAGGTCGATGTCGGTGGTGCCGGCGATCGCGAAGGCGACAACCAGCGGCGGCGAGGCGAGGTAGTTCATGCGCACGTCCTGGTGGACGCGGCCCTCGAAGTTGCGGTTGCCCGACAGTACCGCCGAGACCGACAGCGTGTTGTCCTGGATCGCTTTGCCCAGCGGTTCGTTGAGCGGGCCGGAGTTGCCGATGCAGGTGGTGCAGCCGTAGGCGGTGACGTAGAAGCCCAGGGATTCGAGGTCCTCGATCAGGCCGGCCTTCTTCAGGTACTCGGTGACCGCCAGCGAGCCGGGGGCCAGCGAGGTCTTGACCCAGGGCTGGCTGGTCAGGCCCAGTGCGCGCGCCTTCTTGGCGAGCAGGCCGGCGCCGATCAGCACGCTCGGGTTGGAGGTGTTCGTGCACGAGGTGATCGCGGCGATCATCACCGCGCCGTCCTTGAGCGCGAAGGTCTTGCCGTTGTCGGTGACGGTGGCCGGGCCCTTGCTCGGACGCGCCTTCTGCTCGGCCTCGAACGCCTTGCGGAAGTTGGTCTTGATGTCGGACAGCAGCACGCGGTCCTGCGGACGCTTCGGGCCGGCGAGGCTGGGCTTGATGCTGCCCAGGTCGAGGTGCAGCACGTCGGTGTATTCGGCTTCCGGCGCGTCCGGCGTCCACCACATGCCCTGCGCCTGCGCGTAGGCCTTGACCACGGCGATCTGCTCGTCGCTGCGGCCGGTCAGGCGCAGGTAGTTCAGCGTCTCGTCGTCGATCGGGAAGATGCCGCAGGTGGCGCCGTATTCCGGGCCCATGTTGGCGATGGTGTTGCGATCGGAGGCGGAGAGGGTCGCCAGGCCCGGGCCGAAGTACTCGACGAACTTCTCGACCACGCCGCGCTTGCGCAGCATCTCGGTGACGGTGAGCACGAGGTCGGTCGCGGTGGCGCCTTCGGCGAGCTTGCCGGTGATGCGCACGCCGATGACTTCGGGAATCAGCATCGACGACGGCTGGCCGAGCATCGCGGCCTCGGCTTCGATGCCGCCGACGCCCCAGCCGAGCACGCCGATGCCGTTGACCATCGTCGTGTGGCTGTCAGTGCCGAAGCAGCTGTCCGGGTACAGCGTGCCGTTGTTCTCGAAGACGACGCGGGCGAGGTACTCGATGTTGACCTGGTGGACGATGCCGGTGTCCGGCGGCACCGCCTTGAAGTTCTTCAGCGCCTCCTGGCCCCAGCGCAGGAAGGTGTAGCGCTCTTCATTGCGCTGGAATTCGATCTTGGCGTTGAGGTCGAGCGCGTCCTTGCTGCCGTAGTGGTCGATCATCACCGAGTGATCGATGACCAGCTCGACCGGGCACAGCGGGTTGACCTTGGACATGTCGCCGCCCAGGTTCTTCATCGCATCGCGCATCGCCGCGAGGTCGACGACGCAGGGCACGCCGGTGAAGTCCTGCAGGATCACGCGCGCCGGCGTGAAGTTGATGTCCTTGGCCGGCAGCTTCTTGAGGTCGGCACCGGCAAGCGCCTCGATCTCGGCCGTGGTGGTGTTCTCACCGTCCTCGTGCCGCAGGAGATTCTCGAGCAGGATCTTGTAGGAGTAGGGCAGGCGGCTGATGTTGAACTTCGGCTCCAGCGCCTTGAGGTTGTAGTAGTGGTACGACTTGGATCCGACGGTGAGCGTGGACTTGGCTTTGTAGCTGTCCGTCATGGCTAAGTGCTCCGAATGATGGGCCCGGGAATGGCGTGAGGTCCGCGCGTGCGCGCGGCGGCGCGCAAAAACGGCGCAAAATTATAGCGGAAAGAGGGGTGCCGCTTGCGTGTGCGGGCGCGCAGGTGCGGCGATTCAGTGTGCGGCGGGAAGCGCGTGTGCGATTTCGCCGCCGCCGAGGCACTCGTCGCCGGCGTAGAGCACGCAGAACTGGCCCGCCACGACGGCGCGCTGCGGCTGCTCGAAATCGACCTGCACGCTGCCGTCGGTGCGCAGCTGCGCACTGCAAGGCTGCAGCGTCTGGCGATGCCGGATGCGCGCGTGCAGCCGGGCGGGCAAGGGCCGCGGGCGATGCAGCCAATGGAACCCGGCAGTTTCCAGTGCCGCCGACATCAGCGACGGGTGTTGTGCATTCTGGGCCACAATCAGCGCGTTGCGCGCCGGGTCCTTGCCGACCACGTACCAGGGCGCTTCCTGCGCGCCGCGGCGGCCGCCGATCTGCAGTCCACGGCGCTGGCCGAGCGTGTAGTACATCAGCCCCGAGTGACGTCCGATCTCGCGTCCGGTGTCATCGAGAATCGGCCCCGGGTTCGGTTGCAGGTAGCGGGCCAGAAAGTCGCGGAACTCGCGCTCACCGATGAAGCAGATGCCGGTCGAGTCCTTCTTGCGGTGCACCGCCAGGCCGGCGCGCTGGGCAATGGCGCGTACCTGCGGTTTGGTCAGCGCGCCGATCGGGAACAGCACGCGTTCGAACTGCGCACGCTCGACCGCGGCGAGGAAGTAGGTCTGGTCCTTGTTGTCATCGGCCGCGCGCAGCAGATGCGCGCCGTCGGCGCGATGTTCGATGCGGGCGTAATGCCCGGTGGCGACAAAGTCCGCGCCCAGCCGCAGCGCGTAGTCACGGAACGGCTGGAACTTCACTTCGCGGTTGCACAGGATGTCCGGATTGGGCGTCTTGCCGGCGGCGTAGTCGGCGAGAAAGCGCGCAAACACGCGCTCACGGTACTCGCGCGAGAAGTCGACACGGTGCAGCGGAATGCCGAGCTCCTCGCAGACGCGGCGCGCATCCTGGAAGTCTTCGGCGGCGGTGCAATAGCCCTCTTCGTCCTCGGTCCAGTTGACCATGAACAGCCCGGACACGCGGAAACCCTGCTCGCGCAGCAGGTAGGCCGAGACCGAGGAATCAACGCCGCCGGACATGCCGACGACGACGTGGGCAGCAGAAGTCACGGCCACACTCTCGTCCGCTTACAGGTGGGCGATGAAATCGAGCGGATAGCGTTTGCCGGCGAGAAAGTCGTCGACGCAGCGCAGCACCATCGGACTGCGATGCCGCGCGCCGCTTGCCGCGATCTCGCCGCGCGTCATCCACAGCGCGCGCTGGATGCCGGCGTCGAGCGGCAGTTCGGGACGCTCGCGCAGCGCCGTCGCGGCAAACGCAACGCGCAGGAAACCGTAGCCCAGGCCGGGCGGATCGAAGTGATACAAGCCCAGCAGATCGGTCGGTGCGACCTCCCAGCGCGTCTCCTCCAGGGCTTCACGCTTGGCGGCGTCAATCAGCGACTCATTCTGCTCCCAGTGGCCGGCCGGCTGATTGAGCAGGAGCTGGCCGTTGACCTGTTCCTCGACGATCAGGAACCGGCCGTCACGTTCCACGACGCAGGCGACGACGACGTGCGGCGACCAGTCCGTCATTGCGCCATCGAGCCGTTGCGGCGCAGGCGGTAATAGCCCTGCGCATCGGGCGCGCCGATCGAGCGCAGCAGGTTGGTGACCATCGCCGGCGCCTCCGGGCGGGGCCGCAGCTGCAGAGTGAGCTCGTAGCTGCGGTCAGGCTTGAGTCGGGCGTCGCCGTTGACATCGACCACGCCGGCCAGCGTGCTGATCAGCGCCACCAGCTCACCGTTGTCGGTACGTACGTCTGCCGCGTAGTCACCCAGCGCCACCGGCTCGCGCGCCAGCGCCCACTTCAGGCCGATGACGCGCAGCTGTCCTTCGGCCTCGCTGGGCCAGCGGTCGCGCAGCCGCAGGCGCTGCAGATCGACACCGACCTGACCCGAGACCGGGACGAAGGGCTGCCCGGCCGCGGCGGCGACCGCGCGCAGATCGCCGCTGGCCTTGAGGTCGCCGATGCGCGTGCCGCCCAGTCCGGAGGCAACAATGCCGTCGAGCAGCAGGGGCGGACCGTCGGCGGTGAGCTGATAGCTGGCGCGCCCGAGCAGCAGGCTCCAGGGCTTGAGCGTCCAGCGCAGCCCGGCGAGCAGCGGCTGGCTGCTGTGCGCGACCTGCGCCGCGCGGCCGGAGACCAGTGTGCCCTCGACACCATAAAGCCGCAGCGGCGTGGCCGGATCGGAGTGTGTCCAGCCGTAGATCACGGCGGCTGGCGTGTGCAGTACGAGCCCGCAGACGAAGACGAGGGCGGCGGCAATCAGCAGATGGCGGAGCTTCATGACCGTCCTACTCGCGTACCAGGGTCAGCCGCGCACTGACCACGCCGGATGCGGAGCCGCGCTCGATCTCCGCGCTGCTGGCGTTGATGCCATAGCGGGTTTCGAGTTCCTGCAGCCAACGCAGCAGACTGCTGAAGGCGACGTCCTCGAGCCAGATCTTGACCTCGCGATCGCCTTCCGGCTGCACCCGCGAGGGCGCCTTGCCCAGCAGCGGCGAGCGGCTGGTCTGATCGACCGCCGCGAGCAGCGACTGGCCGCGGTCGACTCTGCGCCCGCCCTGCGCCTGGGCACGCGCGCCGGCCTCTTCGATGCGCAGCGCCACGGCGCGCGCCTGCTGCAAGGCCTCGGCACGACGCGTGTGCGCGGTGGCAAGCGGCTCCCAGATCAACAGATAGAGCAGAAGCACCGCGATCACGGCTGCCGCGACCAGCACCATGACGCGCTCGCGCGGCGCGAGTTGCAGCAGTGCGGTGCGCAGACGTTCGATCAGGTCCTTCATGGGCGCGTCAGCTTGAGGCGGATCTGCACGCCCTGGCTGCCGGCATTGGCCGACTGCACTTCAAGGCGCGCAGCCTGCGCGGATGCAAACCAGCTCTTGAGCTGCTCCAGGGCCTGCAGGTTCTGCGCACTCAAGCCGACGTAGAGCGCCGAGTCGCGGAACTGCAGGGTCTGCAGCGTCAGGCCGGGGACCGCAGCCATCGCATCGGCGGTCACCGACATCAGGCCGAGAAACGCCGGCCCGGCGCCACCGCCGCCCAGGCGTGCCAGCTGCTGGTCGAGCTGGGCCTGCAGATCGACGATGCGGGTTTCGGCGGGAAAAATTGCCTGATAACGCTGCGCGTTGGCGAGGTTCTGCGTCTCGAGTTCCTGGCCGATCCGGTAGGCCTGCACCGCGTGCAGCGCTGCGCCGGCAAACAGCGCCAGCCCCGCCAGAACGGCCGACAGCCGCCACGGCTGCCACAGCCGCAGCCAATCCTGACGCCGTGAATACGCGCCCTGCAGCAGGTCGATGGCCTGCTCCGGGCGCAGATTCTGCAGCAGTGCCTGCAGCGGGTGGGCAAAACCGTGCAGCGCCTCCACCGCCCAGGGCAGGGTGCTGGGATCGAAGTCCTGGTCACGCGGAACGATGGCACGCAGCATGCGCTGGCGTTCCGGATCGGCGATCTGCAGGCACAGCTCGAGATCCGCGCGCTGGCACACGAAACCGCCACCAACGCCAGTGCGCACGATCACCTCGTCGCCATCGACCAGCAGGCTGAACTGCTGCTCCGGCGGCACCGGCAGCGCCAGCACATCCGGGATCAGCGCATCGGGGTGCAGGCCCTGCTGCGTCAGGAAGGCCAGCCAGCCGTCGATGCGCTCACGGGACACCACCGCAACCGGCCATGCGCCGTCGGCGGCGCGCGCACCGAGCGCGAAGTGCAGGGTGTCGATGTCGTCCGCCAGCTGATCCTCGAGCGCAAACGGCGCCGCCTGCAGCACTTTGGCGGCCTGGCGCGCTGGCAGTTCGACCGACGTCAGGCGCACGTCGGCGGAGGGCACGAGCACCACCACGCGGCGTCCCGCCGCATGGGCCGGCAGCGCTTCGAGCGGGGCCTCCTCGACCACGAACGAAGCGACCGCATCGGGCTTGGCGATGCAGTATCCCGTTAACGCGGCCGGATCAGCGGCGCGCAGGCGAATGTATAGGGTCTCGCGCACTTATGGCGTGTCGGTGCTGCGCCCGTACACGGCCGGAGCTCCGGACCTCGGGCGGAAGTAGAAACTATACAACCTGACCACGCCGCTGCCTATGTAAACCTCCGACTGCAGCATGAAAAAGCTGCTGTCCACGCTCATCAGCGAGGGGTCGGCATCCTCCGCGGTGAACGCGGCGCGCGCGTTGAACAGCTCGTCGACGGACTCGGCCGGCTGGTCGGTGCGTTCACGTACGAACGCCGCCAGCTCGGCGCGGGGCTGTGTGGCCAGCGCCGCGAGCACGGCCTCGGGCGCGGTGTTGACGTTGATCGGCACATCAAAGCGCGGCAGCGCGGCCAGCAGCGGCGCGAGCTTGCGGTAGGTCTCGCGCGTGATGCCCTTGACCGCCAGCAGCTCCGAGACGCTGGCCATCATCCGGTTGGGCACGCGGTAGGGCGGATCGATGCCCAGATAGTCGCTGTCTTCTGCGCCGTCGAATCCGGTGGGCTCGATGTCGCTGTCGCACCAGTCGCGGATCGCGGAGGCGATGGCACGCGCCTGCAGTTCATCGGCGATGTCGGCGTTGACCAGCAGGCGCACGAACACCGTCAGCTGGCGCTCGTAGTTCTCGCGCCTGGGGGTGGCGAGATTGTTGAGGTTGAAACGCCCCTGCAGATCCACCACCAGCCCGCGCACATAGCCCTCATCGACCGGTAGGTAGTCGACGGGCTTGGCCCAGGAGTCGTTGAGCGCATCCAGGCGGTTGTCTTCGGCGTCGCGCTCCAGGATCGACTTGACCCAGGATTCGACGCCGCTGGCGTACCACCAGGCCACTTCCGACTCCTGGAAATTGGTGGTGCGGCGGATGGCGATGTTGGCGGAGCTCAGGATTGCCGCCGAGGCAATCGCCGCCAGCGCGACCACCAGGATCGCCGTCACCAGCGCGATGCCGGATTCGGAGCGGCGGGGCTTCATTGCGCGTCCTCATCCTCGGGCGGCGGCGGCTTGGCGCCCGCGCCATCACCGGCGCCCGCGGCGGTCGCTGCTGTCGGGATGGTCACGTTGTCCGCGCCGAGGCGGAACAGGAAACGCAGCTCGCCCAGATCCTTCGTGCGCAGGGTCACTTCCACGCCCTGCGGCGGCGCGAGCTCGGCGGCCGGGCGGTCGGGGGAGTCGCCGGGCCAGCGGTTGCGCCATTCGCGTTCGCTGTCCAGATACTGCCAGCGCACGTCATCGAGTCCGTCCAGCAGCACGATCTCCACCGGCTTGCTGTCCTGCGACTGATCGAGCACGCGCCAGGAGGCGCGGATCAGCTCGCCGTCCTCGAAGCGATAGGCCACGCGCTCAAGACCGGGCCGCGGCAGGCCGAGCGGATTGCTCCAACCGCCGCGGGTGAACTCGAGATAAGCGTTGTCGGTGGCGCGTAGCGCCGGCTGCGGATCGCCGAAGCCGTCGCGGATCGGGCGGAAGCGCACCTGCTGCAGATCGTTGCGCAGGCGCAGGTAGGCCTTCTGCAGTTGCGCCAGGCGATCCTGTGCCGCCTCGACCTGCACCCGCGTCTTGAGCACGGCGTCCAGCCCGCCATACGCCATCAGCGAGAACACCGCGAAGATGGCGATGACGATCACCAGCTCCAGCAGCGTGAAGCCGCCGGCGCGCGCCGCGGCCACTCCGGCTCGGAATCCGACGGGCGTTCGCTTCATCGGCGGCCGGTATCGGCGATAAATGCCGAAAGGCGGGCCGCGTCGCCATCACGGCTGGGCGAGCGCACGCGGATGTCGATGCGTCGCAGGTGATCATCCGCGGTCTTCTTGACCTCAATCTCCCACTTCCATTTGTGTCCGCCGAGCAGCACGTCACCGTCGGACTTGCCCACGTCAGGCCAGACCGGTTCGAGCTCGATCTCGGTCAGGCGGTTATGCGCCACCCAGATCGCCAGCGTGCGCTCGCGCAGATAGGCGGTGTTGTCGGCGTAGCGCGCCATGCCGGCGAGAATCGCTGCCATCGCAATGGCCAGCACCGCGACCGCGGCCAGCATCTCGATCAGCGTGAAGCCGCGCGCCCGCCTCACCGCAGCGCATCCGGATCGCGCCGCTCGAGATCGATGCGACCCATCAGGCTGCCGCTGAGCCGGTAGCCGGCCTCGACGCCGGCAGCGGCCAGATCAAGCGTGAACGCGGTGAGTTCGCCGCTGGACAGGATCAGCACCTGCGGCACCAGCGGGCTGGGGGTGTCGCCACCGCGCTCGGTCGCTTCCTGGGCCGGCGGCACCGGTCGGTCCTCGACGCGCAGGGACAGCTCGAGCGGCGGCGGAATCGGCCGCGTCCGCAGCGGGCCTTCCGCGACCGGCATCCACTGCTTCTCGGGGCCGACGACCAGAAACTGGTACAGCGTGTCGGTGTAGCGGAAGCCCATCTCGTAACCCTTGAGTTCGGCCTCCTCCTGCGCCAGACGGAACAGCTGCTCCAGGCGCTGGGCCTCGGTGTCGAGCTTGTCCGCCGCCGCCCGCCCGCTGACCGACAGGGTCGCGAAGCTCAGCATGATGCCGATGATCACGACGACCACGAGGATTTCGACGAGGGTGAACCCCGCCTGAGGGCGCAGCGCCTGGAGAGTGCGGCTCATGGCGTCGGGCGCGGCGGGCCGCTGCGCGGCCCGATCAGCCGGGTGAGCCGGCTAGCCCAGATCCCAGTTGCCGATGTCGGCCGCAGCGCCTTCACCGCCGGGACGGTTGTCGGCGCCCAGGGAGAACAGGTCGAACTCGCCGCGCACGCCGGGCTGCAGATACTGATACGGATTCCCCCACGGATCCTTGGGCAGCGTCTTGACGTAGCCACCGGCCTTGTAATTGCGCGGCTCAGGCTCGCCGGAGGGCTTGGTCACGAGCGCTTCGAGACCCTGCTGCGTGGTCGGGTAGGTGTAGTTGTCGAGCTTGTAGAGATTGAGCGTGGACTCGAGCACGCGAATGTCTTGCTTCGCTTTGGTGATGCGCGCCTCGTCGGGTCTGTCCATAATGCGCGGCACGACCACCGCGGCCAGGATGCCGAGAATCACGACCACGACCATGATCTCGATGAGGGTGAAACCGCTCTGCGAGCGGCGGACACGGGATTCCGTCATAGTCTTGTAATCGAAGAAAAAACAGGCGAAAGCCGCCGCGTTCGATGATAGCAAACTCCCCATACCGATCGGTCGCACTCTGGCTTGCGCCAGCGTCACTGATGACGCTGCTGCTCGTGATCGAGTTGTTCGGCGACAGCGGCCGCGCACTGCTGCAGTACGACCGCGAGGCCATCCTCGCCGGGCAGTGGTGGCGCCTGCTCAGCGGCAACTTCGCGCACCTGGGCTGGTACCACCTGTTTCTCAACCAGATGGGCCTGCTGGTGCTGGTGCTGCTGTGTCCGGAACCGATGCCGGCCTGGGTCTGGCTGCGGCGCCTGGTGCTCCTGTCGCTGGGCATGTCCACCGGCCTGCTGCTGTTCGTCCCCGGGCTGTCGAGCTACGTGGGCATGTCCGGGGTGATTCACGGGCTGTTCGTCCTCGGGCTCATGCCCCAGGTATTGCGCCGCGATCTGATCGCGCTGGGCTGCCTGCTGTTTCTCGTCGGCAAGATCGGCTGGGAGCTGTACGCCGGCGCACCGGTCTCCGACGAAGCCGCGATCGGCGGACATGTCGTCGTCGAATCGCACTTGTTCGGCACGCTGTCCGCCGTGCTCTACGGCGCGCTGTTCCGCAGCTTTGGCGGCAACGAAGGCCGGCGCTCCCCTTCCTCAACAGACGTTCAGGATCAACCATGAAGTACGCGGTGATGTTTCCCGGCCAGGGTTCGCAGGCCGTCGGCATGCTCGGGGCCCACGATGCGCCGATCATCACGCAGACCTTCGCCGAGGCTTCCGAAGTGCTGGGCTGGGATCTGGGCGCACTGGTGCGCTCAGGGCCGGCCGAGGAACTCAATCGCACCGAGCGCACACAACCCGCATTGCTGGCGGCGGATATCGCGCTGTGGCGCCTGTGGCAGGCGCAGGGCCTGCCGCCACCGCTGGCGTTGGCGGGCCACAGCCTGGGCGAGTACGCCGCGCTGGTCGCCGCGCAGAGCCTCTCGTTTGCCGATGCCCTCAAGCTCGTCGAATTGCGCGGACAGCTGATGCAGGCTGCGGTGCCGGAGGGCGAGGGCGGCATGGCCGCCGTGATCGGTCTGGATGACGGCCAGGTCGAAGCGCTGTGTGTGGCCTGCCCGGTGGCGGGCGTGCTCGAGCCGGCCAACTTCAACTCGCCGGG
>JBFHQK010000050.1:0-12466 GCA_041592255.1 Fontimonas sp. | reverse complement strand
CGGTGCGCGGGGTGGCGCTGCTGCTCGGGGTGTCCGCGCTGCTGGCGCTGGCGGCGCTGCCCCTGGGTCAACAGCCCAATCTGCACTGGCTGGCGCTGCTGCTGCCGCTGCACGCGGCGGTGCTTGCCGGGTTGCTGCGCCGCGCCTAACTGCGCCGGGTCGACGCCGCGGCAAAGATCTGCTCGGCGTTGGCGGCGAGAAAATGACGGAAGATCAGCGGTTCGCCGTCCTGCCGCCAGAGCCGGTGGCCGTCAGCGTCCAGTGCCTGGTTGCGCTCGATGATCTCGACGAACTGCTTTTCGGTCTGCGCCTGGCCGAGGCCGCCATCGGCTTCGCGCACGGGCGTGGCCATCGTCGCGGCCATCGTCGCGGTCTGCCGCAGCGGCGTGCCGGGTGCGCCCTGGATCGCCGGCAACATGCGGAAGCCGCGCGCCTGCATCGCCGCGACCATCGTCTCGATGCCGGTGAAGCCGGCCGCGTAGACGTCGATCGTCACATGATTGAAGTCCGGGCCCAGTGCCAGTGCGCTGGCGGCCTCGCCGGAGACCGCGGCGACGGCATCGAGCGTGCTGCGCTTGAGCGGCGGCCCATTGCGGTTCATCAGCCGCATGACGAAGTGCTCGACAAAGGCCTCGGCCTCGGCCTCGGTCAGCCCGCCCTGGCGCTCGAAGTGCTCGATCAGGCTGACGAAGGGCGCGTGGTCGACTGCGCCGGCCTGCTCGGCGCAGTCCTCGCGGATCAGCGCCGCGATGTCGCCGGGAAAGGCGTCGAGGTCGACCTGCGAGACGAAGATCTTGAACGACTCCGCGTCCTCGCCGATCGCCTGCAGGTCGAAGGACATCAGCTTCTTGGCGGGAAAGCGGTAGTCGCGGTCACGCTGCAGGCCCAGCACCTGCGCGGCGCGGGCGAAAAGCTGCGTCAGCAGCGGATCGGCGCTGCGGATGGCGCCGTGATCGTTGCGGAACCGGCCGCCGTTTTCATCGACCAGCGCATGCAGTGCGACGAAATCCGCAACGTTGGCGGCGAATTTCGCGGTGGCGCGTTCGACGAAGCGTTGCCGCAGTGCGGCGGGGGGCAGCAGGCGGGTCATCGGCGGTTCACATGATGCGGTCCATCGCCCGCGCGTCGCCATCGCTGGCGGATCGCGGCATCGGCGGGCGCGTCGACAGGCAACTGTAGCGCAGCACGTCGCCGGACTGCTGCGCCAGCGGCGCCCCCGGGCTGATCGCGCCCTCGCCGGCGAGGACGATGCGGTCCTTGGTCAGATGGATCTCCTCGCCGGAGCCGATCAACACCCAGCTGCCGTTGCGGCTGACATCGACGTAATAGAACTTGCCCTGGCGGTATTCGATGCGGCCGTGGGTGCGCGAGGCGGTGTCGGCGGCAATCGGGACGGCGCAGCGCGGATCGCGGCCGATCACGATCGGACAGTCCGCGGCGCGAAAGTCCTGCGGCACGCCGCGCACGCGCAGCGTGATCGTGGTGAACAAGCCCGCATCCGCCACCGGCGACGCGGGCATGCGCGTCTCCACGGCGGCCGCCTCGGCCGGCTGCAGCAGCAGCAGATCGCCGCCCAGCGCCTGCGGCGGCGTCTTGAGCGCGGCCGCCGGCAGCTGCGCGATGCACGTCTTGAGCGCCGCGATGCAGTGTGCCGGCACGCGCGACATCAGTTCCGTCAGGCGCTGCGGCCAGTCGCCGCGCGGGCGGCCGCCGGCGAGGGCCAGCTGCCCATAACCGATGATGACGCGCGCGGTCAGCGTGTTGCGTGCCGGCTGGGCGCTGCGCACGGCGGCAGTCAGCGCCTGGATTTCGCGGGCGCAGTCGAGCGCCTTGCCGGCCTGGGGAAAAAAGCACAGCAGAGTCCGGCCGCTGAGTTCGAGCATCTGGCCGGACCCGGCACTGGCGTGCAGGCTCAGGCGCTCGACCTCGGCGGCGTTGAGCGCCTGATCGCTCACCGGCGCCCGCCGCGGGTCGACGAACTCCGCCAGCACGAGAGCACCGGTCAGGGGCTGGGAGGCCTGTGCGCGCATGAGACCGATCTCACTATCGGCAGTGCCGTGGACCGTATCGGTCCGGGGAACAGTCTATACAATGCCTTGAATTGTTGGGGATTGCGATCAGGCGGGGGCGCGCAGCGTGATCTATCAGAAGCATTGCCCAGGCTGTTTCGTCAACAAGAGCGGGCTTGCGGTGTGTCCGCACTGCAGCTACGACGAGTCGGCGCCGCGTCCGGCGCTGTACCTGCCGCACGGCATTGTCATCGGCGGTGACTTCCGCATCGGCCGCGTGCTCGGGCATCCCGGGGGCTTTGGCATCAGTTACCTCGCCTGGGATGTGCACCTGCAGCGGCGGGTCGCCATCAAGGAATACCTGCCAAAGTCGCTGGCCGGCCGTGACCCGCAGTCGCCCGAGGTGCGGCTGCACGCCCCCGAGCATGAAGCTGCCTTCGCCGAAGGGCTGGAGCACTTCCTGCACGAAGCGCGCGTGATCGCGCGCCTCGACCATCCGAACGTCGTCAGCGTCCGCAGCTTTTTCCGCACCAACCGCACCGCTTACATGGTGATGGACTACTACGAGGGCGTCAGCCTCGGCGACTACCTCAGCGGGCTGGCGGCGGGTTGGGTCGACGCCCATACCGCGGTCCGCGTGCTCGGCCCGGTGCTCGATGGCCTGCAGTTCGTCCACGCGCTGGGCATCGTTCATCGCGACATCAAGCCGGACAACATTTATCTGGCCAGTGGCGGTCGCGCGATCCTGCTCGACTTCGGTGCCGCACGCCAGCATGCGGCCGACAGCGCGCGCGGCGGCATGGCAGTGGTGCTGTCCGAGGGCTACGCGCCATTGGAGCAGTATCAGCGCGACAGCGAGCAGGGGCCGCCGACCGATGTCTACGGGGTTGCCGCGACGCTGTACCGGATGGTCGCCGGACGATCGCCGCCCGGCGCGCTCGACCGCATGGGCGACGATCCGCTGGCGCGTGCGCTGGATCTGGGCCCGGCGCCGTTCGAAAACGTGCTGCGCAAGGGCTTGGCGCTGCGGCCGCCGGATCGTTACCCGAGCGCGGCGGCCTTTCGCCAGGCGCTGTACGAGGCCCTGGATCTGGAAGCGGTCGACGGCGCGCTGCCGGCATCGCCGGCGACGGACGGTGAGGCCGAGACCCGCCCCTGCGCGCCGTTGCCGGCCGGCCCGCTGCCGGCGCTGCGCACGCCGCCCCGGCGTCCGGCGGATGCGCTGCTCATCGCCGCTGCAATCCTGATCGGCGCGCTGATGATCGCGCTGCCGTTGTGGTGGCAGCTGCCGTGAGCGGCAGCACCGCTAGGCCGCCCGCAGCGCATTGACGATCGGCAGGCGCGCCGCGCGCACGGCCGGAAACAGCCCGCCGAGCATGCCGATCAGCACGGCCCCGCTGACCCCCTGCGCCAGCAGTTCCGGCGTCACGCGAAACGCGAACGCGGTCTGGCTGAAGGTCTGGAAGTTGAGCGTCGAGACTGAGTAGCCGTTGAAGACGCCGTAGGCAAGTGCCGCGCCGATGAGGCCGCCGGCCAGGGCCAGCAGCAAGGCCTCGATCAGCACCGACACCACCACCGGCGCGCCGCCAAAGCCGAGCGCGCGCAGGGTCGCGATCTCGATGGTGCGCGTCGACACCGCGGCGTACATGGTGTTGAGTGCGCCGAACACGGCGCCGATCGCCATGATGATGGTGACGGTATAGCCCAGCCCGTTGATGAAGTTCGACAGCGCCTGCGAGCGCGAGGCGTAGTACTCGGGCTCGCGCTGCACCTGGACCGTCAGCCGCGGGTCGGTGGTCAGCCGGTCCTTGAATGCCTGGAACGTCTCGGCGCGCGCGTCCTCGAGCTGCGCGGTCACGCCGGTATAGCCCTGGCGCGGAATCGCGCCGTGCAGGGTGTCGACGTCGACCCAGATCTCGGACTCGTGCGAACCGCCCTCGGCCTCGAACACGCCGACGACCTGCCACGGCCCGTCGCGCACCTCGACGGCGTCGCCGATCTCCAGGCCGGCAAACTGGCTTTGCGCGGCGCGGCCGACGAGCACCTCGCGCCGGCCGGGTTCGAGATCGCGTCCGGCAACGATGCGCGCCTCCGGGCGCAGTTGCCAGACGTTGCGTGCGACGCCGCGGACGATGACGTTGCTGGCGCCGCCGCTGGATTTCTTGACGACGTCGGTGAGCATGTACAGCTCGGCGGATGCCAGCGGCGCGCCGTCCGCGCCCTTCCGGATTCCGGGCATTTCGAGCACGATGCGGCCCTGCTCGCGGTAGAGCACGCTCGACAGCTCGTCGTTGGCGCCGCCGCGCAGGATGATCACGCGGTCGGCTCGGCCGGTCGACGCCAGCGTCGCCTTGAAGCCGGCGGCCATCGACAGCAGCGCGGTCATCACGCCCACCACGCCGGCGATGCCGATGACGATCACCAGCGAGGTGCCCAGACGGCTGGGCACGCTCTTCAGGTTCATCGTGGTGACGGCGGCGATCTGGCGCAGAAACGGGATCATGGCGTGTCTCCTCAGCGCCCGGCGAGCGCGTCGACGATGCTGATGCGGCTGGCGCGCAGCGCCGGCGGCAGGCCCACGGCGAGCGCGAGCAGCGCGGCGATGCCGACGCCGATGACGAAGGTCTGCGGGTCGAGCCCCATGCCGGAGAAGCCCGGCAGCTTGTTCGCGATCGGCGGCAGCAGCACGGCGGCGATGCCCAGTCCGGCCAGCGCGGCGATCACGCACAGGGCCGCGGCTTCGGCGAGCACCAGCAGCAGCACGCGGCTGTCGTTGAAGCCCAGCGTCTTGAGCACTGCCAGCTCCGGGACGCGCTCGCGCACCGACTGCATCATCGTGTTGCCGGTCAGGAACAGCAGCGTGAAGAACACCGCGCCGAGGATCGATTTCACGATCAGGCCGATGTCGCCCATCTGCTTGAGGAACGACTGGTTGAAGGCCTTCTCGGAGTCGGTCTTGGTCGGGTTCGACGAGTTGCGCAGGCGCGCGTCGATCGCGTTGGCGACCTCGGCGTTGCGCGCGGGATCGACGGTGCGCACGATGTACCAGCCGACGATGCCCTGGCCGAAGGCGCGCGCTTCGTCGAAGTACTCGTGGTTGAACAGCATCATCTCGAACTGTCCGCGCGCTGACGGATCGGCGGTGTCGAAGATGCCGACGAGGTCGAACTCCCAGGTGTCGCCGGTCTTCGAGGTCCAGATCGTGGCCTGGATCGGGATGCGGTCGCCCACGCGCCAGCCGAAACGATCCGCCAGGGTGCGGGCGACGATCGCGCCGGTGCGCGTGCGCAGCAGCGCCTCGCGCTGTTCCGCCGGCAGCACGATCTCGGGGTACATGTCGAGATAGCTCTGCGCGTCGACCGGAAACTGCGGAAAGAAGTTGCGCTCATCCTGATAGACGCCGCCGAACCAGGACGCCCAGGTCACCGCCTCGACGCCGTCGATCAGGCGGATGTCATTGAGGAAGCTGTACGGCAGCGGCTGGGTCAGCGAGTACTTCGAGATCACGACCAGGCGGTCGGCGCCGGCGACCTCGACCCCCTTGTTGAAGGCGTTGCTGATGGCGTACAGCAGCCCGTACAGGAGGAAGGCGATGGCGATCGACGCCATCGTGAAGAAGGTGCGCGGGCGCTTGCGCCACAGCGCCGCCCAGACCAGGGGTAGGAATCGCATGCTGCGCTCCTCAGGCCGCGGCGCCGGTGGCGAGCTGGCCCTTGTCGAGGTAGACCCGGCGCGTGGCGAACCCGGCCGCCTTGGGGTCGTGGGTCACCATGACAATGGTCTTGCCGTGCTCGCGGTTGAGGGTCTGCAGCAGGCCCAGCACCTCGTCGGCGGTCTTGCGGTCGAGATCCCCGGTGGGCTCGTCGCAGACCAGCAGGGTGGGGTCGGCGACGATCGCGCGGGCGATGGCGACCCGCTGCGCCTGGCCACCGGAGAGTTCGCTGGGCTTGTGGCGCGCGCGGTCGGCCAGCCCGACGACCTGTAGCGCGATGGCCACGCGCTTCATGCGCTCGGCCTTCGACAGGCGCGTCAGCAGCAGCGGCAGCTCGACGTTGCGCTCGGCCGACAGCATCGGCAGCAGGTTGTAGAACTGGAACACGAAGCCGACGTGGCTGGCGCGCCAGCGCGCCAGCGCGCCGGAGCGCAGCGCGTCGATGCGGCTGCCGTCGACTGTCACCGAGCCGCCGCTGGGAGTGTCGAGGCCGCCGATCAGATTGAGCAGCGTGGTCTTGCCAGAACCGCTGGGGCCCATCAGCGCGAGGAACTCGCCGCTGCCGATCTCCAGCGACAGTCCGCGCAGGACGTCAATCGTCTCTGCGCCGCGCGTGTAGTGCTTGTGCACATCACGGATGTTGACCAGGGCTTGCGACATCTGCGGCTCCATGAGCTTTGTACGATTCAAGCATCCGACCCGGCGCGCCGCGACTATTCGCCGACGCGCACACGCGTGCCGTCGCGGAGCTGGGTGAAGTCGCCGACGGCCAGGCGCTCGCCGCCCGACAGTCCGGCGGCCACGCGCAGCTCGCCGTTGGACCGGCTGTCGATGCGGATCGCGCGGCGCTCGACGTGCTCGCCGCTGAGGACGTAGACGACATCGCTGCCGCGATCCTGCGTCACCGCCTGTGCAGGGACCACGACGCGAGTCCCGGTCGCGGCCGCAGCGGCCGGCTGCGCTTCCATGAAAGCCACGCGCACGCCCATGTCAGGCAGGATGCGCGCATCCCTGACGTCGAAGCCCACGCGCACGCGCACCGTCGCCTTGGAGCGATCCGCGGCCGGCACCACGGCGATCACGCGAGCGGGAATGTCCCAGTCCGGATAGGCGTTCAGGCGCGCGGTCACCGGCTGGTCGGGGCTGACGCGGTTGATGAAGCTTTCGTTGACGTCGACCTCGATCTCCAGCGAATCCATGTCGACCAGCGTGCCGATGCCGGTGCGCGTGCCGGCGCCCCCGGCCGACAGCGGCGAGATCATCTCTCCCGGCTGCGCGTTCTTGACCGTGATGACGCCGGCGAAGGGTGCGCGCACGATGGTGTCATCGAGCTGCCGCTGCTGCACGCCGACATTGCGCTCGGCCACGGTGACGTTGCGCTGTGTCGTCTCCAGGCGTGCGGCAAGACCGTCGGCGTGGGCCTGGGCGGTATCGAGGGACTGCTCGGACACCAGTTTGCGACCGGCGAGCTCGCGCGTGCGCGCCAGCTGCCGGCGCGCGTCCTCGAGCTGCACGCGCACTTCCGCCAGTTGCGCCCGCGCGGCGTCGAGCTGGGACTGCGCGAACGCGAGCAGTGCCCGTGCATTGCTGTCGTCGAGCCGCGCCAGCACGTCGTTGGCGCGTACCGCCTGGCCTTCCTCGATCAGCACCTCGGTGACCTTGCCGGTGAGTTTGGATGACACCGTTGCCTGGCGTCGGGCGATGACGTAGCCGGAGGCGTCGAGCACCGAGGCGGTCGCGCCCTCGTTGACCGCGCGGGCGGTAACGATCTGGACCGGCACCGCGGCGGGGCCGCTCAACAGCACCCACGCGACCACGGCGCCGACACCCAGGGCGCCGAGCAGCCACCCGATCCAGCGTCGCGGGGTGTCGGACCCGGCGTCACCGCGGTCAATCTTGAGCTGACCCAGCAGGGCCGAAGTGTCATTCGTGGGTGGCGTCGACATGGCGTGCAAGACGGGTGGCGCGTTGGGATGACGGGGCGCTTGCATCGTCCGCCGTCGACATCCAGCGTCCACGCGGACCGGCCACAGCGTCAGCGCCGGCAAGTGTGCCGGCTTTCGTGCGGCGCTTCCAGCGCCGCGTGGCGGCGGAAAACGCCGCGCTCATCCCTATGAGCCGGCGATGCGGCTCAGTATCATCACGCAGCAGGCGGGCGCCTGCCTCCCCCCGACACCCCCGCACGACACACCCGCATGAGCCGCACAGATTCGCACGCGTCCAAAGGCGCAGCGCCGTCGCACTGCATGATCATCGGTGCCGGGCCGGGCATCGGCCAGGCGGTGGCCATGGCCTTCGCCGAGGAAGGTCACGACATCAGCCTGCTCGCACGCATTCCCGCGCGCCTGGCAGGCCAATGCGACGAGATCCGCAAGAAGACCGGGCGCACGGCGCGGGCCTATGCCGCCGATGCCGCGCGCGAGCAGGGGCTGGCCGACGGCATCGCCGCAGCCCGCGCCGACTTCGGCGACCCCGACGTGATGATCTACAACGTCGCCACGCATGAGATCGGACGGCCGATGACCGTGCCGCTCGAACGCGTGATCGAGGACTTCCGCATCAACGTCGTCGGCGCGCTGGTGGCGGCGCGCGCGGTGGCGCCGACGATGGTGGCGCGCAAGCGCGGCACGATCCTGTTCACCGGCGGCGGCTTCGCCTACGAGCCGGCCGCGGACTACGCCTCGCTGTCGATGGACAAGGCCGCGCTGCGTTCGCTGACCTACACGCTGGCGCAGGATCTGGGCGTGCACGGCGTTCATGTCGCCACTGTCACGGTGCACGGCTTTGTCCAGCACGGCACCCAGTTCGATCCGAGCCGTATCGCGCATGCCTATGTCGAGCTGCACCGGCAGCCCAAGGGCCACTTCGATATCGAGAAGGTGTACAAGTAGCGGTCGCGGTGCGGGGGTGCGCCGGCGCCGTGACGCGGATTGCTGCGCGGCGCGCGAAGCTCGACACTGTCCCGATGCACGCATTCCCACTCAAGCGCGATCTTGCCGCCCTGCGCGCCGGGCGCTTCGACCTGCTGGTCATCGGGGGCGGCATCTACGGCGCCTGGACCGCCTACGACGCCGCCAGCCGCGGGCTGTCGGTGGCACTGGTCGAGAAAAGCGACTGGGGCGCCGGCACCTCGTCGGCGTCGAGCAAGCTGATTCACGGCGGTCTGCGCTATCTCGAACACTACGAGTTCGGCCTGGTGCGCCATGCGCTGCGCGAGCGGCGCACGCTGTATCGCATCGCGCCGCATCTGGTGCGGCCGCTGAATTTCGTGCTGCCGATGTGGAAGGGGCCGCGCGCGCATCCGTTGATGGTGTCCGCCGGGCTGACGCTTTACGACCTGATGGCGCTGGGGCGTCAGCCGGTGCCGCGGCACAAGCATCACCGGCCGCGCGAACTGCTGGCGCGCTATCCGTTCGTCGATCCCGAGCGTCTGCTCGGGGGCTTCCGCTATGGCGACTGCCAGGAGGACGATGCGCGCATGACGCTGGCGGTGACCGCGGCGGCGCAGTCGTTCGGCGCGGTGTGCGCGAATCGCGTCGCGGCCGCGGAGCTGATCGAGGACCAGGGGCGCGTCTGCGGTGCGCAGCTGCATGACGAGCTCGGCGGCGGCGTCTTCGATCTGCGCGCGACGGTGGTGGTCAATGCCGCCGGGCCGTGGGCCCCGGGCCTGCTCGGGGGTGCAGCGCCCAAGGTCAAGCTGATCAAGGGCACGCATCTGGTGCTGCCGGCGATCGCCGGCTGCAACGAGGCGTTTCTGCTCACCGCCGCCGACGGCCGCGTGTTCTTCGTGATTCCGTGGTACGGGCGCACGCTGGTCGGCACCACCGAGCAGCAGATCGACTATCCGTCGCAGGCGCTGCCCACCGACCAGGAGATGCGCTACCTGCTCGACGGTGTGCGCAGCGCCCTGCCGGGGCTGGGCTGGACCGAAGCCGACGTCATCGGGCGCTTCGCCGGTGCGCGCATGCTGCAGGCCGAGGAGACCGCGTCGCTGGCCGCGGTCACGCGCGAGTTCGAGGTGCTGACGCCGCGGCCGGGTCTGCTGATGCATATCGGCGGCAAGTACACCACCGCGCGCGCCGACAGCGCCGAGATTGTCGACGGCGTGTTCCGGATGCTCGGACGCAAGCCGCCGCGATCGGTGACGCACGTGCATGCCCTGCCCGGGGCGCCGCAGCAGCCGTTCGAGCACTGGCAGGCGCAGGCCATCGCCCGGCTCGCGGCGGCGGGCGTCGACGTCGAGGCGGCACGCTGGCTGGCGCAGCGCCACGGCACCGGCATCGACACCCTGCTGGCGCTGATCGCCGAACGTCCGGGGCTGGCCGACCGCATCGACGACAGCGCGCCGTTCATCCTGGCCGAGGCGGTGCACGCGGTGCGCAGCGAGATGGCCATCCATCTCGAGGATGTGGTGCGCCGCCGCATGCCGTTGACGCTGCTGACCCGTGGCGAGCCCTGGCGGGCGCGGGTCTCGCGGCTGCTCGAAGAGGAGCGCGGCGCCCGCGCCGCCTGATGTTGCACTGCCGCATTCCGACGAGCGGTAGTTAATCAATGTCTGATAGCTGAAATATCCGATAGGCCTTCCGCCCTGACGAGGGGGATACTCGACTTCTCTTGGTGTATGGCCATGCCTGGATCGGCATGTCCGGACTCACGGATGGAGAGCGCTGCTCTCCATTGCAAGAAGAAGGAGAGGCGTGATGAGTTATCTCAGATTGACGCCCGTGGTCCTGGTGGCGTTTGTCCTGTCGGCCTGCGACAAGGCGGATGGCGGCGACGGTGGCTTGAGCGCCAGTGCCAGCAAGCTGATTTCGCTGTTCGATCCGGTCGCCACCAGTGCGGTGATTCCGTTTCCCAACGACGGACTGTTCACCGGCACCACCGACGGCACGCTCAACATCCCCAATGCGGCCAATACGCCCTTTGTCACCGATGCCAATCAGCTCGATGGCTTCTCGACGGTGGCGTCGGCATTCACCGATCTGCTCGGCGAGGTCAGCCTGACGTCGGCCAACACGCCGGGGTCGATCATCATCATCAACACCCGCACCTCGGCGGCGCTGGTGCCCGGCGTCGACTACCGCGTGCAGCGGTCGACCGCGATCGATCCGGTCACGCAGCGGCCGCTCGACGCGCTGCGCTCGCGCCTGCTGATCGAATGGCTCAAACCGCTGTCACCGGCGACGACGTATCTCGCCGTGGTGACCCGCGCGCTGGTCTCGACGCAGGGCGTGCGCGCCGAGCCGGCCGACCTGTTCCGCGTGCTGCTGTCGACGCAGACCGTCGACCAGCAGTTTGCCGCCGGCACCGAACCGGCGCTGGCGCTGCTGACCTCGGCACAGCGCAGCACGCTCGAGGGCATCCGTCAGCTGTATCAGACGCGCATCCTGCCGCCGCTGGCCGCGGCCGGCATTCCGGCGCAGAACCTCGTCCTCGCCTGGCCGTTCACGACGCAGTCGATCGGGCCGACCCTGACCCGCCTGCAGGCCAACGTCGCCGCGCAGGCGATGACGCTGGTCGCGACCGGCCTGACGACGCAGGACGTCATCGCCCAGCTGCCGCCGGTGGCCGATCTCTACATCGGCAGCGTGACGCTGCCGTACTACCTCGCCGATGCCACCGCGACCGGCGAGGATGCGGATTTCTTCATCAACGGCGCGCCCGACAATCCGCTGAACACGTTCTGGCGCGCCGATCCGGCGGTGGTCTCGGCCGGCAACGCACCGGCCGGGGTGCCGTGCGGCGCGCTGCTGCCCAGCGCCAGCACCACGGCCTGCTTCCCGCAGCCGCGCGCCCGCGCCGCGCAGCGCGTGCCGGTGCTGGTCACGCTGCCCAACGGCAACAGCGGCCGGATGATGCCGGCGGGTGGCTGGCCGGTGGTGATCTTCCAGCACGGCATCACCGGTAACCGCTCGCAGATGCTGGCGGCGGCGCCGGCGCTGGCGGCGGCCGGCTTCGCGGTGGTCGCCATCGACCTGCCGCTGCACGGGCTGCCCCCGGGGAACAGCCTGCGCGCCGGAACCGACGCCTTTCCGGACAACCTGCGGCCGACCGAACGCACCTTCGACCTCAACCTGGTCAACAACGCCACCGGCGCACCGCCGGCCGATGCCGTCGTCGACGGCTCGGGCACGCACTTCATCAATCTGGCGAGCCTGATCACCAGCCGCGACAACCTGCGCCAGGCCGAAGCCGATCTGATGACGCTGACCGCCTCGATCGGCGGCGCGGTCATCCTGGGCGCGAACTTCCAGCCCACCGGCGCCAGCCTCGATGGCAGCAATCCACGCTACCTCGGCCATTCGCTGGGCGGGATCGTCGCGACCACGTTCCTGGGCGTGAATTCCGGCACCGGTGCGGCGGTGGTGGCGATGCCGGGCGGCGGCATCGCCCGTCTGCTCGACGGCTCGCTCAGCTTCGGTCCGCGGATCACCGCGGGACTGATCGCCGCCAGCGGCGGCAGCATCCGCGAGGGCAACGACACCTACGAGACGTTCATCCGCTTTGCGCAGACGCTGGTCGATGACGGTGATCCGGTGAACTACGCCGCAGCGGCGAGCGCGAACCGCGCCGTGCTGATGTTCGAAGTCGTCGGCGACACGGTGGTGCCCAACTGCACGATCGCCGGCTCGTCCGACTGCCCGGCGACCGACGTGATCCCGATCTCCGGCTTTCTCTCCGGCACCGATCCGCTGGCGCGGATCCTGGGACTCGACTTCCTGCCGGGACCGGCGCAGACCGACGG
>JBFHQK010000049.1:0-12552 GCA_041592255.1 Fontimonas sp. | reverse complement strand
GCGGACGGGAACCGGTGCCAACGCGGCGTGTCCTCGTCACCGATGATGCGCACGTGGCTGGTGATCAGATCGGCCGGGTGGGACAGCCAGTCGCTGTCGTCGTGGTTGACCACTCACTCGTCCCGCTGCAGCGTCGGTAGATTTCCGAGACTGAAGATCCGGGGCGCCGCGAATTGCTGTCCCATTCGCAGGCGTTGTGCTCCGATGACGTTATTGACTGGGATCGTGCCGAGGTGTGGACCTTGCCGTCGGGCAGGTTGGGCGCCACCGAGACGTCGCCGTGCTTGGGCTTGCCGCTTTCAGCACCCGGTGATGTGCGCGATCCGACGGCGCTCGCCGAGACATCGCGGCATCTCCCAGCTTGCGTGCCCTCACTGTTCAACTCCGTAACCGGCGGCGCGCGCTGTCTATTCCGGCCGATCAGGCCTGGATCAGTGCCATTGCGCAATGCGGGATCGCGACAATCCGAGGTTTGGCGAAGTGATTGCGGCGCAAGAGGTTCGCCGCGGACCCTGATCGTGGTGCCTATGCCCATGCCGTGCGCGGCTGGCTGGGGAAGGCGTGGCGCAGGATGCGCCAGATGACCTGGCCGAACTGTCCTGCCAGCGAGCCCGTGTTGTAGTGCTGGCCGTAACGTGCGCAGATGTCGCGCACCACCGGCGCCATCTCGGCATAGCGGCGCGCCGGGATGTCCGGGAACAGGTGGTGTTCGATCTGGTGGCTGAGATTGCCGCTCAGGAGATGGAACAGCGGACCGCCCTCGAGATTGGACGAGCCGCGCAGCTGGCGCAGATACCACTGGCCGCGCGTCTCGTTCTCGACGACGCTTTTGGGAAAGGTTTCTGCATCCGCGGTGAAGTGGCCGCAGAAGATGATCATGTAGGTCCACAGGTTGCGCAGACCGTTGGCGACGAGGTTGCCCAGCAGCACCGGCAGGAAGAACGGCCCGGCCAGCAACGGGAACACGACGTAGTCCTTGATCAGCTGCCGGCGCATCTTGCGCCCGACCGGGGCGAAGTTTCGCGCCAGCTCGGCACCGCTCATCTTGCCGTACCACCAGCGCCCGATGCGCAGTTCCTGGATCGCAACGCCCCACTGGAACAGCAGCGCGAAGATCACCGCGATCAGCGGCTGCGCCAGATAGAACGGCTTCCACTTCTGTTCCGGGAACAGGCGCAGCAGGCCGTAGCCGATGTCGTCGTCCATGCCGCGGACGTTGGTGTAGGTGTGGTGCTTGAAGTTGTGCGTCTTGCGCCAGTTGTCGGACGTGCCGACGATGTCCCATTCGTAGGTCTTGCCGTCGAGCGTGGGATCGCGCATCCAGTCGTACTGACCGTGCATGACGTTGTGGCCCAGCTCCATGTTCTCGAGGATCTTGGACAGGCTCAGCAGCAGCGTGCCCAGCACCCAGGCCGGCGGGAACAGGCCCAGGAACAGCAGGGCGCGCCCCGCAGCCTCGGTGTAGCGCACGGCCTTGACGATGCGGCGGATGTAGCGTGCGTCCGCGGCGCCGAGATCGGCGAGATGGCGCGCCCGCAGCGCGTCCAGCTCCGCGCCGAAGCGCTGCAGTTCGTCGGCGGACAGGGGGCGGTTGAGAGTGGCGGTGGTCATCGGGTTCACAGATCCAGACTCAGGTCGGTGCAGGCGCGGTTCACGCACAGGCGCAGTGCGCTGACGGGTTCGGCGCAGGTTTCGCCGCTGTGGAGGTCCTGCGTGGTGCCGGCCGTCTTGGCGCAGGCGCAGGTGTTGCAGATGCCCATGCGGCAGCCGTGGGCGGGGGTGAGGCCCTGCGCTTCGAGTGCGCTCAGCAGCGACTGGCCGGCGGGCACTTCGAGCGTGCGGCCGCTGGCGCGCAGCTCGATGCGTACCGTGCCGGCCACGTCGCTCCTGACCGGCGGCGGCGTGAACGCCTCGGCGTGGAAGCGCCGCGCGCGCGACGCGGTGAGTGCGCGCGCGTCGTTCACGAAGCCGGCCGGACCGCAGGCATAGACCTGGCACGATTCCAGGTTCGGCACCCGTTGGGCCAGCAGCGCTGCGTCGAGGCGGCCGGGGCGCTCGTCGGCCAGCAGCTCCGTTTCCCGGGTCAGCAGGATCTGCAGGCGGAAGCGCGGCTCGCGCGCCGCCAGCGCGCGCAGTTCGCGGAGGAAGCACAGCTCGGCGCGGTGGCGCGCCCAGTAGAGCAGCGTCAGGTCGACCGGCATGCCGTCCGCGGCGAGCGCGCGCGTCAGGCTCATCAGCGGCGTGATGCCGCTGCCGGCGGCGAGAAACACCCACGGTCCGGACGGCGACGGCGGGAGCGTCATCTCGCCGTAGGCCGGCCCCAGTTCGAGCACATCGCCGACGCGCAGCCGCTGACACAAATGGGTGCTCATGCGCCCGTTGTCGACGCGCCTGACGGTGATCGACACCCGGCCATCGGGGTGCGGCAGACCGGTCAGACTGTAGCTGCGCGTGAGGCGCACGCCGTCGATCTCGGCGGTCACGTTGACGTGCTGCCCCGGCTCGAATCCGGCGAAATGGCGGTTGGGCTGCAGCACCAGCGTGACGGCGTCGCGCGCCTCCACCCGGCGCTCGAGCACACGCGCCAGCGCGCGCCGCCACGACCAGCCCGGATGCAGCCTGGATGCCCAGAAATCAAAGACGTGCGGTGCGATCAGCGGTTGCAGCAGCCGGCTCACGACACTGGGGGCGGTTGCGGTCGACACGGGGGCATCCGGCGGTGGGGGCGGGCCGGATTATACATATGAATACACAGTTGTATAGACAACCGTACATTAATGACATCGCTATGATGCGCGCTGTTCTCTCCGACCGCTTCGCATGTCCGTGACTTCAAGCCGCAAGGGCACCGCCGGGCGCAAGCCGGCCGTTTCGCGCGATGCCATCATTGCGGCGGCACTCAAGCTCGTCGGGCCGCATCGCAGCGTGTCGACGCTGAGTCTGCGCGAGGTGGCCCGCGAGGCCGGCATCGCGCCCAACAGTTTCTACCGGCATTTCCACGACATCGACGAGCTGGCGGTCGCGCTGATCGACCTCGCCGGCCGGTCGCTGCGCCAGATCATCGGCGCGGCGCGTCAGCGCGCCACCACGGAGCGCAGCGTCGTGCGCAGCTCGGTCGAGACCTTCATGGAGCAGCTCGGCGCCGACGAAAAGCTGCTGCACATCCTGCTGCGCGAGGGCACGGTGGGCTCGGATGCCTTCAAGCAGGCGGTCGAGCGCGAACTCCAGTTCTTCGAAAACGAGCTCTGTGCGGATCTCATCCGTCTGGCCAAGGCCAACGACGCCCGCCTACACGAGCCGGCCCTCACCGCCAAGGCGATCACGCGCCTGGTCTTCGCGATCGGCGCAACCGCCATGGATCTGCCGCGCGAGAAGCACCCGGAGATCACCGACCAGCTCGCGGTGATGGTGCGCATGATTGTCGCCGGCTCGCAGACGATGGCGCAGAACCGCGCGATCCGCCCCTGACGGCGGCGCAACGGCGCGGTCAGCGCCCCGCCGTCGTTCGTCGGCTCACACTTGCGTGCGACCGCCGCGGCGCCGTGCGCTTCGCGGTGTCGAGCTGGCGCGTTGTTCAGTGGAATTCGGCTTGCGCAGCCACTTCATCGAGTCACGAGGCCGGCTTCGTACCAGCCCTTGCTCCGGTTGACGAGCCTGACCACCAGCAGCATCACGGGCACCTCGATGAGCACGCCGACCACCGTGGCCAGCGCGGCGCCGGACTGGAAACCGAACAGGGCGATGGCGGCTGCGACCGCCAGCTCGAAGAAATTGGAGGCGCCGATGAGGGCCGAGGGGCAGGCCACGCTGTGCTGTTCCCCCACGGTGCGGTTCAGCCAGTAAGCCAGGCCGGAGTTGAAAAGCACCTGGATCAGGATGGGCACGGCCAGCAGGGCGATGATCAGGGGCTGGGCGATGATCGCTTCCCCCTGGAAGGCGAACAGCAGCACCAGGGTGGCCAGCAGGGCCAGGATGGAGGCCTGCCCCAGGATGGCCAGGGTGGCGTCGAATGTCGCTTGCCCCTGTCGCAGCAGGACCCTGCGCCAGGCCTGGGCCAGCAGCACGGGGATGACGATGTACAGCAGCACCGAGGCGAGCAGGGTGTCCCAGGGCACGGAGATGGCGGACAGCCCCAGCAGCAGGCCCACGATGGGGGCGAAGGCGACGATCATGATGGCGTCGTTCAGCGCCACCTGGGACAGGGTGAAGTAAGGGTCGCCGCCAGTGAGTCGGCTCCAGACGAACACCATGGCGGTGCAGGGCGCGGCGGCGAGCAGGATCAGTCCGGCCACGTAGCTGTCCAACTGCTCCGCCGGCAGCCAGGGAGCAAAGGCGTGGCGGATGAACAGCCAGGCCAGCAGCGCCATGGAGAAGGGCTTCACCGCCCAGTTCACCAGCAGGGTGACGCCGATGCCCCTCCAGTGCGCCTTGACCTGATGCAGGGCGCCGAAGTCGATCTTCATCAGCATGGGGATGATCATCACCCAGATGAGCAGGCCCACGGGCAGATTCACCCGGGCCAGCTCCATCGCAGCCAGGGCGTGGAACGGAGCCGGAACGGCCTGCCCCAGGCTCACGCCGGCGACGATGCAGAGCACGACCCACAGGCTCAGCCAGCGCTCGAACACACTCATGGACGCGCCGGCAGGCTGACCGGCGGAGACTTCGCAGGGGACGGACATGTCAGAGGCCCAGCGCGTCTTTGACCGCCGGCACCAGCCGGGCGCGGATGTCGTCCCGCACGGCGAGGAAGCGCTCCAGGGGCTCGCCGTGCGGATCGTGGAACGGCAGATGGATGCTGGGCACGGGGCGGGGAAAAATGGGACAGGCCTCCCGGGCGTTGTCGCACACGGTGACCACCAGGTCGATGTCCTCGCCCATCATGGCGTCCACGTCCTTGGGGTACAGGCCCGCGGTGTCCAGGCCCGCGTCCTTCAGGGCGGCAATCGCCCCATCCGCGACTTTGGGCTGGGGCCGGGTGCCGGCGGACAGCGCACGCAGCTGGCCCCCCAGGTGGTGATTCAGCAGGGCTTCGGCCATCTGTGAGCGGCAGGAGTTGCCGGTGCAGAGGATGAGGACGGTCTTCATGCGTTTCATGGGGGAGGACAATGTGTCGGGTCAATCGGTCTGGCTGCAGCGCCTCACGGTGGAGGCGCTCGGGCGCAGCGCGGGCTGGCCGGCGCAGTATTCCGCGCCGGGGGCGGCAATGCGGCCGGTGATGACGGCACGGCTGGGCACCCCGCGATCAGCCGCGCGATGGAGTGTCGCTTGCCTTGATTACCGCAAGCAACGTGATCGCGGGCATCCTGCCCTGCCGTCAATCCCGCGCGACGCGGTATCAGACACCTGATGGCAGCCGTTCATCCCAGGCGGGAGCCAGAAGGCCGGGCGTGCGCCCGGCCTTTTTCGTGCGCGAGCGGCGGCGCGGATGCTCAGGCGAGCACGAACGAGACTTTCATGTCGACGCGAAACGCAATCGGCTTGCCCTGTTCGACGACGATCTTCTGGTCGGAGATCCACGCGCCGCGGACGTTTTTCAGCGACTCTTCGGCGCGGGCGATACCCAGGCGAATCGCGTCCTCGAAGCTCTTGGACGATTCGGACGAAATTTCGACGATCTTGGCGACGGACATGGGGCTTCTCCGGTGACTCGACGGACGGGGGCGGCCGGCCGCAGCCGGCGGATCTTGACACTGACCCATCGCGGCGGCGGCTGCGATGACGCGCATCAATCGCGCCGGCGGCTAACCCGCCTTGTGTCCGCTCGGATACGTTTGCGCCTGCGCCTGTGCGGTGCCGCAGTGCAGCAGCCCGGTTCTTGCGCGGCGTGTCGGCGTCGGCCTACAGCGCGTGTCCGCATGTGGCGGCTAGCCGGGTGCCGCTGCGCCACCCAGACTCAGCCATACGATGTGCTCGGAGCGCACGCATGGGCATGCACCAGCGGGGCCAGACCTGGGCATTGGTGCTCGCCGGTGGCGATGGCGTGGCGTCGCCGCTGCCGTTCAGCCTGCGGCGGAGCGAGGGCGCGCTGTTGCAGGATGCACTGCGGCGTGCCCAGGCGGTGGTCGACCGCGATCGCATCTGTACGCTGACCGCTGCCACGCAGGTGTCGGACTGGCATCCGCCGGCGTGGCAGCGCTCGGCGAGCCACCGCATCCTCCAGTATGCCCAGCGCGGCACCGGCGCCGCCGTCCTGCTGGGCTTGCTGCGCCTCGTCGCGCGCGATCCCGAAGCACGCGTGCTGTTGCTGCCGTGCGATCACGCAGTGCGCGACGAAGCGGTGCTCAGCCGCGCGATGCGCGCGGCGCTCGCGCATGCCCAAGCGCATGCGGATGCCATCGTCCTGCTCGGTTTCGAGCCTGACGCGCCGCTGACGAGCCTGGGTTACATCGTGCCGGCGCAGGCCGCGGGCGGCACGCCGGTGGCGGTGTCGGAGTTCGTCGAAAAGCCGACGCCGATCCGGGCCTGTGAGCTGGTGCGCCGCGGCGCACTCTGGAACGGGTTCATCATCGCCGCATCGGCCGCCGCACTGCTGCGGCTGTACCAGCGCCGCCACGCCCACGCGCGCGCCACGCTGGCGTCGGCACTGACAGCCGACGCCGAGCGCAGCGGCTTGCGTCGGCTGACCGCCGCGGCCTATGTCGCGTTGCCGCGGATCGACTTTTCGCTCGATGTGCTGGTCGGCCAGGAATGCCGCCTGTCGGTGCTGGCCGTGCCCGCCTGCGGCTGGGTCGACATCGGCCAACGGCGGCTGATGGAGCACCGCATCGACAACGGCCGCCGGCAGCCGGCGACCGTGCCGGGAGGAGTGGGTGCTGACGGCAGTACGGCTGACCCACCCTCACGATTGACCTGAGTCAACGCCGGGCGCTGGAATGCGTCGCACTGTGAGCCGACCGGTGGAGACGGCCGATGGCTCATACCAAGATCCTGTTTCGCAGCGAGGCGCGCGAGAAGGTGCTGCGGGGAGCCACGCAACTCGCCGACGCGGTGCGCATTACGCTGGGGCCGAAATCCAAATCGGTGCTGATCCGCAAGAAATGGGGCGTGCCGCTGGTCTGCAACGACGGCGTCACCATCGCCAAGCAGATCGACCTCGAAGATCCGGAAGAGAGCCTGGGCGCGCAAATGCTGCGCCAGGCCGCGGAACGCACCGGTGAAGCGGTCGGCGACGGCACCAGCACCTCGACGCTGCTGGCGCATGCGATCTTCGCCGACGGCGTGCGCAACGTCGTTGCCGGTGCCAGCGCGATCGATCTCAAGCGCGGTCTGGACCGCGGTCTCAAGGCCGCGGTCGAGGCGCTCAAGGCAAGCTCACGGCCGGTCAAGACGCGCCTGGAAAAGGCGCAGGTGGCGACGATCTCGGCGCACAACGATGCGGAAATTGGCGAGCTGGTGGCGCAGGCGATGGAAAAGGTCGGCGGCGAGGGCGTGATCACCGTCGAGGAGTCGAAGACCACGGAGACGGTGCTCGAAGTGGTCGAAGGCATGCAGTTCGACCGCGGCTACGTGTCGCCCTATTTCGCCACCGACGCGGAAAAGATGCAGGCGGTGCTCGATGATGCGCTGGTGCTGGTCACCGACCGGCGCATGAACGTGCTCAAGGATGTCATTCCGCTGCTGGAGCAGGTCGCCAAGCTCGGCCGGCCGATCCTGTTCGTTGCCGAGGAAGTCGAGGGTGAGGTGCTGGCCACGCTGATCGTCAACCAGCTGCGCAGCGTGCTGCGCAGCGTCGCGGTCAAGGCGCCGGGCTTCGGCGATCGCCGCAAGGACATGCTGCAGGACATCGCCGTGCTGACCGGTGCGCAGGTGATCGCCGAAGACCTCGGTCTGCGGCTGGAAAACGTCGAGCTCAACCAGCTGGGGCGTGCGCATCGCGTCGTCGTCGATCGCGAGAGCTGCACGATCATCGGCGGCGGTGGCGAGCGTCGCGGCATCGATGCGCGCATGCAGCAGATCCGCGCGCAGATCGACAAGGCCAGCAGCGACTACGACCGCGAGAAGCTGCAGGAGCGGCTGGCCAAGCTGTCCGGTGGCGTCGCCGTGATCCGCGTCGGTGCGCCGACCGAGGCCGAGATGAAGGCGAAGAAGGATGCGCTCGATGACGCCATCGCGGCGACCAAGGCAGCGGTTGCGGAGGGTATCGTGCCGGGCGGCGGCCTGGCCCTGCTGCGCGCGGTGCCGGCGCTGAGCGCGCTGGAAGGCGAGGCCAACGGCGACGAACGCACCGGACTGCAGATCCTGCGCCGCGCCCTCGAAGCTCCTGCGCGTACGATCGCCGATAACTCCGCGGTCGACGATGGCGTCGTCGTGCAGCGCATGCTCGCGGAGAGCGGCAATATCGGTTTCGACGCCGCAACCAACCGCTATGTCGACATGTATGAGGCCGGCATCATCGACCCGACCAAGGTGGTGCGCGTGGCGCTGGAGAATGCGGTGTCGGTGTCAAGCGTGCTGCTGCTGACTGAAGCCACGATCACCGAGCTGCCGGACCGGGAGGTGCGGGAGCCGGCGCTGCCGGAGTGAGCCGCCGATGCGCAACCGCATCGTGATCCGCACGCACCCGCCGGGACGCGGGTTCGCGGCGCGCTAGCCGGACCCGGATCGACGTGGCCGCGCCCCCTGCACCGGACCCGTCATCGGCCAGTGAACCCCTGACGCGTGCGGTGCTGGATGTGGTGCGCCAGACGTACGTCGAGCTGCACCGGCGCGCACCCCGGGTCGCGATCGGCACGCGCTCGACGCTCGACCGCGACCTCGAGCTGGACAGCCTGGCCCGCGTCGAGCTAGTGCTGCGTCTGGAGCGCGCGTTCTCGGTGCGCATGCCCGATGCGGTGCTGGAAAGCGCCGAGAACTGTGGCGATCTGGTGCGCCTGGTGGCCGCGGCCGGTCCGGCGCGGATGCCGACACCGCCGCCGCGGGCCGCGGCCGTGGAACCGGCGGCCGCCACCCTGCCGGTGGAGGCACAGACGCTGACCGAGGTGCTGGACTGGCAGGTGCAGCAACACGCCGATCGGGTGCACCTGCGCCATGTCGAAGATCCGCTCGATGCCGGTGAGGGCCAGTCACTGGCCTACGGCGAACTGCGCACGCGCGCCTGCCGCATCGCCGGCGGTATCCAGGGGCGCGGGCTGACGCGCGGTGCTTCGGTCTCGATCATGTTGCCGACCGGAGTGGACTACTTCGCAACTTACTTCGGCGTGCTGTTGGCTGGCTGCGTGCCGGTGCCGATCTATCCGCCCTTCCGGCCGTCCCAGGTCGAAGAGCACGTCATGCGCCATGCCGGCATCCTCGACAATGCGCAGGCCGAGCTGATGATCACGGTGGCGGCGGCGCGCACGGTCGCGCAGCTGCTGTCGTCGCGGGTCGGCAGCCTGCGTCACGTCGCCACCGTCGCCGAACTGGAGCGCAGCCCGCTGCAGTACGCGGCGGTGGCGCTGCGCGCCGATGACGTCGCCTTCATTCAGTACACCTCGGGCAGCACCGGCGCGCCCAAGGGGGTGGTGCTGACGCATGCCAACCTGCTGGCCAACATCCGCGGATTCGGCGCCGCGGCGCAGATCGGCGCCGACGCCGTCATCGTCAGCTGGCTGCCGCTATATCACGACATGGGCCTGATCGGCGCGTGGCTGTCGAGCCTGTATTACGGCGTGCCGCTGATCGTGATGTCGCCGCTGGCGTTTCTCGCCCGTCCGGAGCGCTGGCTGTGGGCGATCCACCGGTTTCGCGGCACCCATACGGTGGCGCCGAATTTCGCCTATGAGTTGTGTCTCAAGCGCATCGACGCGGCGTCGCTCGAAGGACTCGACCTCAGCAGTCTGCGCGTGGCCGCCAACGGCTCCGAGCAGGTGCTGGCCGACACGCTCGAGCGCTTCGGCCAGCGTTTCGCCGCCTATGGCCTGGACGCGCGGGCGCTGCTGCCGGTGTACGGTCTGGCCGAATGTTCGGTCGGATTGCTGCTGCCGCCCCCCGGTCGCGGTCTGCGCGTCGACCGCGTGCAGCGCGACCCGCTCATGCGCGAGGGGCGCGCGCTGCCGGCTGCCGACAGCGATCCCGGCGCGCTGCGCTTTGCCAGCTGCGGCGCGCCGCTGCCCGGACATGAGGTACGCATCGTCGATGCGCATGGCGCAATCTGCGGCGAGCGCGTCGAGGGGCGCCTGGAGTTTCGCGGTCCGTCGGCCACGCGCGGGTACCTGCGCCGTCCGGAGCAGACCCGCAAGCTGTTCGACGGCGACTGGCTCGACAGTGGTGATCGCGCCTATGTGGCCGACGGCGAGTACTACATCACCGGCCGCATCAAGGACATCATCATCCGCAGCGGCCGCAACCTCTATCCCGATGAACTCGAAGACGCGGTGGGCGCGGTGCCCGGCATCCGCCGCGGCTGCGTCGTCGCCCTGGGCATCAGCGATCCGGCGCTGGGCACCGAGCGCCTGACGATTCTGGCCGAGACGCGCGAAACCGATGCAGCGGCACGCCAGCGCCTGCACGCTGCTGCGGTCGCCGCGGTCGTCGATCGCATCGGCGAGCCGCCGGACACCCTGGTGCTGGTGCCGCCGCGCAGCGTGCTCAAGACCTCGAGCGGCAAGCTCCGGCGCAGCGCGACCCGCGAGCGCTTTATGGCCGGAACGCTGGGGCGCGCGTCCGGCTCCGCACAGTGGCAGGTGCTGCGACTGGCGCTGGCCTCGGCGCCGCGCCTGCTCGCGCGCGCCGCCGGCCGGCTGCGCGCGCTGGTCTACCCGGCGTGGGTCTGGTGTCTGTTTGCGCTGATCGCGCCGCTGACCTGGCTGCTGGTGGCGGCACTGCCGCGTCCGTCGGCGGTGTGGGCCGTGGTCGGGGTGGCCGCCCGTCTGTTGCTGCGCGGATGCGGCGTCAGGCTCACCGTCGACGGCGGCGACCACCTGCTGCGCGATCAGGCCTGCGTGCTGGTGGCCAACCATGCCAGTTATGTCGACGGTCTGATCCTGGTGGCGGCGCTGCACGGACCGTATCGCTTTGTCGCCAAGCGTGAACTGCTCGGCTCGTGGATCGCGGGGGTGTTCCTGCGCCGTCTGGGCTGCGAGTTTGTCGAGCGCTTCGCGATCCAGCGCAGCGTCGAGGATGCGCGCCGCCTGGTCGCGGCGGTGGAGGGCGGGGCATCGCTGATCGTGTTTCCGGAGGGCACGTTCACCGCCCTGCCGGGTTTGCTGCCGTTTCATCTGGGTGCGTTCGTGGTCGCCGCGCGCACCGGCGCGCGCGTGGTGCCGGTGGCGATCCGCGGCAGCCGCGCGCTGTTGCGCGCCGGCAGCTGGCGTCCCGGGCGCGCGGCGGTGGCGGTCACGGTGATGGCGCCGCTCGAAACGCCGGCAGCGCCGGCCGATGCGTTTGCGGCCGCGGTGGTGCTGCGCGATGCGGCGCGACAGCGGATCCAGGCGTCCATCGAGCCGCCGGCATCGCGATGAGGCGCACTCACGGACGTTGACCGTGGTCAACGCGCGTGCCGGCGCCGCTGCCTAAGGTGTTCCCGGTGGGCATACGCACGGAGGACGCGCGCCATGACGCAGGAGAAAGGGCCGGTCGTGGGGCGGTGGTACCACCGCCGCGGCGAGGCGCAGGCATTCCAGGTGGTCGCGGTCGACGCGCTCGACGGCACGGTCGAGCTGCAGTACTTCGATGGCACGCTCGACGAGCTGCGCCTGCCGCAGTGGCACGGTCTTGATCTCGAGGACTGCGAGGCGCCGCAGGACTGGACCGGCGCCTACGATGGCATCGTGCGCGAGGATGCCGGCGAAAGCGGCGCGGACGACAGCGCGTGGGCGGAGCCGGAGTCCGCTGCCACCGATGCCGCGGCAGCGCCGGAGGCGGCCGACGAGGACAGTGTCAGCCAGGATCCGGCGCTGCTGGCGCCGGACATGGTCGAACCGGCGCCGGCCAAGGAATTGCTGTACGCGCGCCCGGCGCCGCGCAAGCGCCGTCGGCGCTGAACCCGAACTGCCAGGGGACTCTGCCCATGACCATGCACTCGCCCGGTGGCGATCATGTCGCCAGTTTCTACCACCTCCGCGGCGGCGCGCTGGCCGAAGCGCAGGGGTGCCAGGGCCTGGCGTGCTTTGCCGCGCGCCATGACGATCCGGCGACATGGCAGTCGGCGCAGCAAGAGCCCCGGCTGTATTGCCTGGGACAGTGTGACCGTGGGCCGGCGACTACCGCCACGCTGCCGGCCAGCCGGAAGCACCGCATCGTCCGCTGCCAGGCGCGCACGCCGGTGCTGCTCGAGCGCATCGTCGCCGGCGGTGCGCGCGACCTCGGCCGCTATCGAAGCCTCGGCGGTGGTCGGGCGCTGGAGGCCGCGCTCAAGCTGCCGCCGCAGGAGCTGCTGCGTCTGGTCGACAACGCCGGTCTGCGCGGGCGCGGCGGTGCCGGCTTTCCGGCCGGACGCAAGTGGGCCGCCGTGGCGCAGCAGCGCTCGGTGGCCAAGTACGTGGTCGCCAATGCCGACGAAGGCGATCCCGGCGCGTACTGCGACCGGGTGCTGATCGAGGAGGATCCGTTCCGCCTGATCGAAGGCATGCG
>JBFHQK010000048.1:0-12803 GCA_041592255.1 Fontimonas sp. | reverse complement strand
TGGCCAGTTCAGCACCGGCACGGGTGCGCCTTCTGCAAACGTGTCTGCGACCACGAACAGCTCGGGCATTGCCGAAGTGCGGCTGCGCTCGGCGACGGTTGCGCAGACGGTCACGGTGAGCGCATCGACGGCCGGTTTCACGCAGAGTGCCAATGTGTCCTTTGTGCCTGGCGTACCCGCAAACCCGATTGTGCTGGAGTTGGCGCCGTCGAACATTGCGCCGAATGACAGCGCCTCCGTCCGCGCCACCGTACGCGATGCCAATGGCAACGCAATCAGCGGGCTGGCGGTGAATTTCACCAACGCCGACAGCAGCCTGGGCCGGTTTGCATCGGCATCGGGGGTAACTGACAGCAATGGTCAGGTGTCGAGCGTCTATACGGCCAATGCGCGGGAAGGCGCTGACACGGTAACTGCGCGTCTGGCGTCCAACGGCGCCGTGACCGGCACAGGCATGCTGAATATCGACAACGATAATGCGTCGGTGACGGGCTTAGTGCTGACCGCGGGCAGCGCCCAGGTGGCACCGGGGAGCACGGTGACGATTCGCGCAACCGTCAGCACCAGCTCCGGGGAGATTGCCGGCAAGTCCGTGAGCTTCACTACGCTGGCCGCCGGCGCAAACCTGTCGCCGGGCACTGCGGCCACCAACGGGCGCGGCGAGGCGGATGTGACGCTGACCGCACCTACCGATCCCGGTATCGTCACCATCCGCGCGTCGATCGGTGGGTTCAACGCGAGCATCGACATCCAGGTCGGCGCCGGAGTGCCGGCGACGCTTGATCTGTTTGTCTTCGACGCGCCGTCGATGCCCTACAACAGCACGACCACGCTGCGCGCCACGGTGCTCGACGCCAATCGCAATCCGGTTCCGGATGTCACCGTGCTGTTCGACGTTGATCCAAACGCTTCGCGGGGCACGCTGGCCAGCGCCTCGGCAACCACCGATGCCAACGGCCGGGCGACCACGACGTACACCGCCGGTCCGGGCGGTGCGGCCGTGGTCATCGACACGCTGAGTGTGCGGCTGGCCAATTCGGCAGTGGCGGACGCCACGGTCAATCTCAATATCACGCCGCACTTCGGTAGTCTCACGCTGGAAGCGGTGTCGCCGACGCTGACCGCCAACGGCACGTCGCAGACGCTGGTCCGTGCAACCGTCAAGGACGTTGCGGGTAATCCGGTGCGCAACGCGGCGGTCACGTTCAGCGCCAGCGCCGGCACGCTGACGCCGCTCGGATCGGTGAGCACCAATGCACAGGGCGAAGCCAGTGTGACGCTCAAGTCCAGCACCACGGCCGGCGAAGCGGTGGTGCGCGCCGATATCACGAATGGGTTCAGCGAAACGGCAGTCGTGACGTTTGTGGCCGATGCCGCGGACGCACTGGATGTGGTCGCACTGCCGGCGACCCTTTCGCCAGGCGGCAGCTCGACGCTGCGCGCGCGTTTGCAGGACAGCAATGACAATCCGGTGCCCAACGCTACGGTGCAGTTCCTGCTGCCTGCTGGGAGTCAATCCCGTCTGAGCGCGGCAGTGGCGACCACCGATGACAGCGGTGAGGCGGAAGTCACGTATACCCAGGGTGGCGCGCCCGGCACGGAGACGGTCACGGTGCGCACTGCCAGTGGCGCGCTGAGCGGCAGCGTCAATGTGACCGCCACGACCACGAGCCAGGTGATTGGCTCGATCAGCCTGAGTCTGGGTGCCACGTCAGTGCCCGCAGGGGCCGCGGATGTGGCGGTGCGCGCGAGGGTGCTCGACACCGCTGGAACGCCCGTTGTCGGCGCCAGCGTGGACTTTGACACCACCGGCGGCGATTTCACCGGCGCGACGACCGTCACCGGCACGACGGACAGCAATGGCATTGCCGAAGTCAAGCTGACGCCGCCCACTCAGACCGGAACGCTGCGCTTGTCCGCGGTGTCCGCCGGTTTCCGCGACGAAGCCACCTTGCCGGTGGTGCCCGGCCCGGCCAGCGCGGCACAGTCGATCATTGCCGCCACGCCGTCTGCGATTCTGGCCGATGGCAGCACGACCTCGACGATTACGGTCGTGCTCAATGACCAGTACGGCAATTCGCTCGAAGACGGCACATCGGTGGTGCTGGCGGCGAACCGCGGCGTAGTGCTGACCAACACCCAGCCGCTGGCCAGCGGCCGCGCGACCTTCACGCTGCGCTCGGATGCGCAGGCGGGCACGGCGACGGTCAGCGTCGCGGGGGTGACAGGCCTCAGCACGTCGGTGACATTCGAGTCCGCGAGCACGGGCGATCCGGCATCGCTGCGCTTCTCGTCGACGCAGACGCGCATCAGCGTCACCGGCGTCGGTCAGGGCGATCAGACCCAGATCACCGTCACTGTGCTGGATTCGGCGGGCAACCCCATCGATGAGTCGCGGTACGCCAATGCGGCGCTCAATAACCTGCGGGCGCAGTTCGTCAGCCGGCCCAACGGCGGCGAATCGCTGAGCGGCACCGATGCAAGTTCGACGATTGTGGTCAACGATACGGCGGGCGTGCTCGATGTGCGAACCCGGGGCGGCACTGCGATCTTCACCCTGCGCAGCGGCACACTGTCAGGCGTGGTCGAGATCCGCTTCTCGGTGCTCGAGTTCACCGGGACTGACTTCACGGTGCCCGCGGATGTGGCCGCGGTCGGGGCGCTGCCGCAGGTGTCGATCGCCAGCGGCCCGCCGCATACGGTGGCCTTCACCAGCCCGATCACCAATGCGATCGAGGATCTCAATAACGGCAACTACCGCATGAAGGGCAAGGTTGATGTGGTCGACCGCTACGGCAACAGTGTGCCGGACGGGACCGTGGTCAACTTCGCGCTGATGGATTCGGTGATCCTGCATGACGCCAGTGGTGTGACCGCTGCGGCGTCCGCGAGCCTGACGCGCTCGGGGGACAGTCTGATCCAGCGGCGCTGCACCACCGAACCCACGGTGGGTGGTGAGGCGGCCGGGTGCGGTGTGCGCGGGGCGCTGACCGATGCCAGCAGTTTCAGCAGCTCGATCACCCGCAACGACGTGGCGCGCTTCATCCAGGCGGGCGACATCGTCGCCATCCGTAACGCAGTGAGTGCGGACAAGAAGCGCAGCGTGGCGCAGGTCGACAACGCCACCCAGCTGACCGCGAATACCAACTACTCCGCGGCGTTGAGCAATGGGGAGTTCTGGGTCGGTGCGTCGCTGCTGGGGGCGCAGATCGCCGGCATCGACGGGGGGGCGCTGATTGCGGGCACAGGGGTGGTGACGGATGGCATCGCCGAGTTCCGCGTCACCTATCCGGCCAATGTGCGGACGATACTCAGCGGCTGCTACGGCTACCCCTATCCCGACCGCTCCTACGATGATCGCGATCGCCGCGACAGCGTGCCGCAATCCCGACAGGTGATCACGGTGGCCAGCGCCGGCGACGCGGCGGTGGCGGTTGACGCTGGCCAGTTCTGCTTCAAGGCCATTGCCGGCGGCACGCTGACCCCCACCGTGGCTGATGTCGCGCTGGCGCAGGGGGCCTCGCAGTCGATCGGGCTGGTGTTGCGGGATGGCGGCGACACGATTCCGCTGCCCTATGTGCCGCTTGCGTGTTTCGTATCGACCCTGACCCAGACGGATGCGGACTCGAACCCCGCAACCCTGTTCTCACTGACGGTATCGGTCGGAACGAATACCGACGGTGCGCAGGAAACGGATGTGAGCGGTGCGGGTTCGGTCACGATCACCAACACCGGCACTGATGAGGGTTCGGCGACCGTCACCTGCGTCGGCAGCGACGCGTCGACGACCATTACCGTCAGCGGTCTTTGAGACGGGCAGGGGGGGCGCCGCTTCGGGCGGCGCGCCCCGCTGTTCGGTAGTTGGCTGAAGAGCGGCGCGTGTGGACCACTCAGTCGGGGACAATGTCCTGAGACTTCATCGCTAGCGCAGCGCAATGCGCGCCGCGATGGCGCGCCCCGCGCCCAGCACCAGCGCAATCAGGCCGACGCCGAAGCGCAGCTGGATGCGCTCGCGTTCCTGGCGGATGTCGGTTTCGACCTCGCGGCGGATGATGCCGCGCAGCTGTTCAAGCTGGGCGGCGTCCGGCTGCAGGTGCGGGCCGCGCCGCTGCAGGTCGATTCCCAGGTTGAGCTCGACCGAGGCGGCGATGTCGGCCTCGCCGTATTCGGGCAGTTCGTACCACTGCTGGCCGTAGTAACCGCACAGGCCGAGGCCGACGGCAGTCAGAAGGGCGGACAGGGTCGCCAGCGGCGGACGGGGAGCGGGCATGGATCGTGACGGTGGCAAAACGGTTGCCGATTGTACGCGGCCTCATCTGTGGCGCTGTCGCTGGGGGGAATTCACGAGGCGACGTGCAGAGCGCGCATGGGATAATCCCGCTTTCGTTGCTCCCCAGGAGCCGCCATGCGGATCGGCACGCCCAAGGAAATCAAGAATCACGAGTATCGCGTCGGCCTGACGCCGGCCGGCGTGCGCGAGCTGGTCGCGCACGGCCATGAGGTCTTGATCGAAACGCGCGCCGGTCTGGGCATCGGCCTGACCGACGACGAGTACGTCGCCGCCGGTGCGCGCATTGTCGGCTCGGCCGCCGAGGTGTTCGCGCAGGCCGAGATGATCGTCAAGGTCAAGGAACCGCAGCCGGTGGAGTGCAAGCTGCTGCGCGCAGGCCAGGTGCTGTTCACCTATCTGCATCTGGCCCCCGACCCGGAGCAGGCCAAGGGGCTGATCGACTCGGGTTGCACGGCGATTGCCTACGAGACGGTGACCGACGGCCGCGGCGGGCTGCCGCTGCTGGCGCCGATGAGCGAAGTCGCCGGTCGCATGTCGATTCAGGCCGGCGCGCATGCGATGGAAAAATCGGCCGGCGGCAACGGCGTGCTGCTGGGCGGTGTGCCCGGCGTGCCGGCGGCCGAAGTGGTGATCCTGGGCGGCGGCGTGGTCGGTTACAACGCCGCGCGGATTGCCATCGGCATGGGGGCGCGGGTGACGATTCTCGACCGCTCGCTGCCGCGGCTGAACTGGCTCGACAGCGTGTTCGAGAACCGCGCCACGACGCTGTATTCCACACGCGATGCGGTGGAAGGCTGCGTGATGCGCGCGGACCTGATCATCGGTGCGGTGCTGGTGCCGGGCGCGGCGGCGCCCAAGCTCGTCACCCACGGCATGCTCAAGTCGATCCGCAACGGCGTGGTCATGGTCGACGTCGCCATCGACCAGGGTGGTTGTTTCGAAACCTCGAAGCCGACCACCCACCAGAATCCGACCTATGTCGTCGATGGCGTGGTCCATTACTGCGTGGCCAACATGCCGGGCGGCGTGGCGCGCACCTCGACTTTTGCGCTGACCAACGCCACGCTGCCGCATGTGCTCGCGCTCGCCGGCAAGGGCTACCGGCAGGCGATGATCGACGATCCGAATCTGCGCGAAGGACTCAACGTGCATCGCGGCGAGGTGACCTACAAGGCGGTGGCCGATGCGCTGGGCTATCGCCACCGCCAGGCGCTCGAGGCGCTCGGCAGCTAGCTCAGGCCAGCACCGGCGGCTGCGGCAGCGGGGTCTTGCTGCGGTAGCCGCAGAGGTCGTGAATCACGCAGCGCGCGCACTCGGGCCTGCGCGCCTTGCAGACGTAGCGGCCGTGCAGGATCAGCCAGTGGTGCGCGTCCTGACGGAATTGTGCCGGCGTGACCCGGACCAGCTTGTCCTCGACCGCGCGCACGGTCTTGCCCGGTGCCAGCCCGGTGCGGTTGGCGACGCGGAAGATGTGGGTGTCGACGGCGATGGTCGGCTCGCCGAATGCCGTGTTGAGCACGACGTTGGCGGTCTTGCGGCCGACGCCGGGCAGGGCTTCGAGCGCGGTGCGCGTACGCGGCACTTGGCCGCCGTGCTGCTCGATCAGTGCGCGGCACAGGCCGATCACGTTTTTCGCCTTGGTCTGATACAGGCCGATGGTCTTGATGAACTCACGCAGGCCGGCTTCGCCGAGGTCGAGCAGCGCCTGCGGGGTGTTGGCCACCGGGAACAGCCGCGCGGTGGCCTTGTTGACGCCGACGTCGGTGGCCTGCGCCGAGAGGACCACGGCGACCAGCAACTCGAACGGCGTGCTGTAGCGCAGCTCGGTGGTCGGCGCCGGATTGGCGGCGCGCAGGCGATCGTAGAGCGCGTGGCGCTGGGCGGCGTTCATGCCGCCGCGGGTGCGGCCGCTGGCGCCACCTCGCGCCCTTTGTAGCGGGCGTCGATCCAGTTCTTGCCGGCGATCAGCAGGCCCAGGCCGATGAACGCGCCCGGCGGCAGCGCGGCCAGCAGCAGGCCCTGGTACTCGGGAATCAGCGTCAGGTGCACGCCCTTGAACGACTCGCCGAGGAGCAGATGCAGGCCGTCGCCGAGCGTGCCCTGCGCCAGCAGTTCGCGCACCGCGCCGAGCAGGACCAGCGCGAAGCTGAAGCCCAGGCCCATCATCAGACCGTCGAACGCGGCCAGCCGCACCGGATTCTTCGAGGCATAGGCCTCGGCGCGGCCGATGATGATGCAGTTGGTGGTGATGATGGGCAGGAAGATGCCGAGGATGGTGTAGAGCGCGTTGAAGTAGGCGTTCATCAGCAGCTCGACAACGGTGACCAGCGCGGCGATCACCATCACGTAGATCGGGATGCGGATCTCGGCGCGCACCACCGGTCGGATCAGTGACACCACGGTGTTCGACATCAGCAGCACGAGCAGCGTTGCCATGCCCAGGGTGAAGCCGTTGACGACGTTGTTGCTGGTCGCCAGCAGCGGGCACAGCCCGAGCAGCTGCACGAAGCCCGGGTTGCTGGTCCAGAGTCCGTCGCGCGTGATTTTCGCGTAAGCGTTCATGGCGTCTCGGCTGCGGAGGCGAACAGCGCCTCGCGATGCTGATCGAAGTAGTGCAGCGTGTCGCGCACCGCCTTGACGACCGCGCGCGGCGTGATCGTGGCGCCGGCGAACTGGTCGAAGTCGCCGCCGTCCTTGCGCACCGCCCAGCGCGCGGCCGCCGGGTCGCGCAGCGAGCGCCCGGTGAAGGCGAGAATCCAGTCGGTGCGCTCGGCATCGATCTTGTCGCCCAGTCCTGGCGTTTCCCGGTGCCCGACCACGCGCACGCCGGTCAGCCGGCCGTCGGCGCCGATGCCCACCAGCAGGTCGATCGGCCCGCTGTAACCGTCGGCCGCGGTGACGGTGAGCACGGCGGCCACCGGCGTGCCCTGCCGGCGGGCGCGATAGACGCTCAGCGGTGCGGCGCCATGCAGCGCGGGCACGCTCAGTTGCAGCCGGTCGGCGGCGACGTCGTTGTCGTATGCCCCGCGCGGCAGGACCTCCTGCAGCTGGCGCAACAGGCGCTGCTGTTCGGCGTGGCGAATGGGCTCGGCGGTCAGCGCGTGGGTGCCGGCGAGCAGGCCGGCGGCGACGACGGCGAACAGTCCCAGCACACCGCCGGAGCGGGCGATCAGGCGCACGGTGGTCGCGCTCATGCGTCGGGCGCTCCCCGCCGTTGACCGTAGACCCGCGGCTGGGTGTAACGGTCGATGGTCGGCGCGCAGATATTCAGCAGCAGCACGGCGAAGGCCACGCCATCCGGATAGCCGCCCCAGGTTCGGATCACGTAGATCACGACGCCGATGGCAAAGCCGTACAGCAGCCGCCCGCGCGGCGTGGTGGCCGCGGAGACCGGGTCGGTGGCGATGAAGAACGCCCCGAGCAGGGTGGCGCCGGAGAACCAGTGGAACAGCGGCGAGGCGTAGCGGTCGCCGTCATAGGCCCAGAACAGCAGCGAGATCAGGCCGATGCCGAGCAGCAGACCAACCGGAATCTGCCAGCGGATGGTCTTGCGCGCGAGCATGAACAGCCCACCGCCGAGCCAGGCCAGCGCGATCCATTCCCAGCCGGCGCCGGCAACCAGGCCCAGCGGCGCGTCGCTGCCGATTTCGCTGAGCGTGCGCTGCAGTCCCAGCTGCGTGCGCACGTGATCGAGCGCGGTGGCGCCGCTGAGCGCATCCGGCGCTGCCTGCCACAGCGGCTGCAGCCCCGGCCACGCGGTCATCTGCACCGGAAACGAAATCAGCAGCACCACGTAGGCGACCATTGCCGGGTTGAACGGGTTGTAGCCCAGACCGCCATAGACGTGCTTGCCCAGCAGCATCGCAATCAGCGCGCCGACCACGGCGACCCACCACGGCGCGATCGCGGGCAGCGCGAGCGCCAGCAGCACGCCGGTGACCAGCGCGCTGCTGTCACGCAGGAACAACCCCAGCGGCTTGCCGCGCCAGCGCAGGACCAGCGCCTCGACGAGCACGCAGGTGGTTGCGGCGAGCACGATGTTGAGCAGCACGCCCGGGCCAAACAGCAGCACGTAGACGGCGATGCCGGGCACCAGCGCGATCAGTACATCGCGCATCACGCCGGCAACGCTGGGGGCGATCGGCAGAAACGGGGAGCTGAGGCGCTTCATGTCGGGTCGGTCGGGTCCTTGCCGATGACGGCTTCGTCGCGGGCCGCCTTGCGCGCCTTGGCGGCGGCGATGGCCAGCGCCACCGCATCGTCGGCGCCGGCGGCCGGTGCGGCCTGCGCCTTCTTTGCCTGGGCCGCGGCGATGGCCCGCGCGACCGGATCGTCGGTGGCGGCAGTGGGCGCTGCGGCTGCGGCCGGGCCTGCGCTGCCGGCTTGACGCTCGGCCTTGCGCGCCTGGGCGGCGGCCATTGCCCGCGCCACCGGATCGTCGGCGCCGGCGGACGGTGCGGCTTGCGCCTTCTTCGCCTGAGCCGCGGCAATGGCTCGCGTGACTGGATCATCGCCGCCGGTGGTGGCGGGTGCGGCCGGGCTTGCGCTGCCGGCCTCGCGCTCGGCCTTGCGTGCCTGGGCGGCGGCCATTGCGCGCGCCACCGGATCGTCGGCGTTGGCGGACGGGGCGGCCTGCGCCTTCTTGGCCCGGGCCGCGGCAATGGCGGCCGCGACCGGATCGCTGCCGGCTGCTGCGGCACCGGCGGCTGCCGGCGGCGCTTCGGCGGTGGGGGTTTCCGCTTTGCGCGCGGCGAGCTGCGCCTTCTTGCGTGCGCGGGCTTCTTCCTTCTCGCGCTCCTCGCGCTCGATGCGCGCCTGGCGCGCCTCGTGGCGCTCGCGCGCGAGGTCGGCCTTGCGCTGGTCGCGGTCGCCGGCCCAGATCTCGGTCTTGGCGTGGCGGTAGTACTGCACCAGCGGAATATGGCTCGGGCACACCTGCGCGCAGCAGCCGCACTCGATGCAGTCGAACAGGTTGAGCTCGCGCGCCTGCTCGTACTCCTTGCCGCGTGCGTGCCAGTACAGCTGCTGTGGCAGCAGGTTGATCGGGCACACTTCCTGGCAGGCGCCGCAGCGGATGCAGGGCATCGCGTCGTCGTCGGGACGCAGTTCGCCGGGTGCGGCGGCGAGCACGCAGTTGGTGCTCTTGATCAGCGGCAGGGTGTCCGACGGCAGCGCGAAGCCCATCATCGGCCCGCCCATCAGCAGCCGGCCCGGCGCCTGCACGTAGCCGCCGGCGAGATCGATCAGAAAGCGCATCGGCGTGCCGATGCGGGCCTCGAAGTTCTGCGGCTGCGCCACCGCACCGCCGGTGACGGTGACGATGCGCGAAATCAGCGGCTCGGCGTAGCGCACCGCGCGCCAGACCGCGCGCGCGGTGCCCGGGTTATGCACCACCAGGCCGATATCCAGCGGCAGCCCCTCGCTGGGGACTTCGAGCCCGGTCAGCGCCTGGATCAGCTGTTTCTCGCCGCCCTGCGGATAGCGTGTCGGCACGACGGCGACGCGGATGCGTGCATCGCGCTGCGCCGCCTGGCGCAGCGCGGCGATGGCCGCGGGCTTGTTGTCTTCGATGCCGATGATGCAGTGCGGCGCGCCGATCGCCTGCAGGATCACCTGCACGCCGCTGACGATCTCGTCGGCGCGCTCGGCCATCAGCAGCTGGTCGCAGGTGATGTAGGGCTCGCATTCGGCGCCGTTGATGATCAGCGTCTCGACCGGGCGTCCCGGCGACAGCTTGATGAAGCTGGGAAATCCGGCGCCCCCCAGGCCGGCGATGCCGGCGCGGCGCACCAGGTCGCGCAACGCCTGCGGGCTGAGCGCCTGCACGTCTTCGACCGGCGTCCATTCCGGCTCGGGCAGCGCCTGGTCGAGTCCGTCGGTGTCGATGACGATGCACGGCGCCATCAGGCCGGAGACGTGCGGGATCGGTCGCGGTTCGATTGCGACCACTGTGCCCGAACTGCTGGCGTGCACCGGCACGGACACGTAGCCGTCCGGCTGCGCGAGGGTCTGGCCGCGCAGCACGCGATCGCCGACCTTGACCACCGGCTTGGCCGGCGCGCCGGCGTGCTGCGACAGCGGCAGGATCAGCTGCGGCGGCACCGGCGCGACGCGGATCGGCTGCTGCGTCGACAGCGCCTTGCGGTAGTCCAGATGCAGGCCGCCGCGAAAGCCGAACAGCTTCATCAGGCTCATGCCGTCTGCGCCTCCGCCGGGGAGGGCCAGCGCCAGGTCTTCGGCGTCTCGGCGATCGGCTGCATGCTGATGCAATCCACCGGGCAGGGTGCGATGCACAGCTCGCAGCCGGTGCATTCGGCGGCGATCACCGTGTGCATCTGCTGCGCGGCGCCGAGGATCGCATCGACCGGGCAGGCCTGGATGCACTTGGTGCAGCCGATGCACACCGCCTCGTCGATCACGGCGACGGTCGGCACCGCCTTGGCGACGCCGTTGTCCGGGTTCAGCGGCTTGGGGTCGCGGCCCAGCAGCTCGGCGAGCTTGAGGACGCCATCCTCGCCGCCGGGCGGGCACTGGTTGATATCGGCTTCATTGGCGGCGATTGCGGTGGCGTAGGGCCGGCAGCCGGGGAAGCCGCACTGGCCGCACTGGGTCTGCGGCAGGATGCTGTCGATGCGGTCGACCAGTGGATCGCCTTCGACCTTGAAACGGATCGCCGCATAGCCCAGGCCGAGGCCGAAGGCCGCCGACAGGCCGGCAAGCGCAAGAATCGCGGTGAGCATCGGTTCAGTCCAGTCCCGCGAAACCCATGAACGCCAGGCTCATGATGCCGGCGGTGATCAGCGCGATCGGGGCGCCGCGGAAGGCCACCGGCACGTCGGCCACCGTCAGGCGTTCACGGATGCTGGCAAACAGCAGCAGCACCAGCGAAAAGCCGAGGCCCGCGCCCAGTCCGGTCAGCAGCGATTCCATGAAGTTCTGCGCCTGGCGCACGTTGAGCAGCGCCACGCCCAGGACGATGCAGTTGGTGGTGATCAGCGGCAGGTAGATGCCCAGCACCTGATACAGCACCGGACTGGTCTTGTGCACCACCAGCTCGACGGTCTGCACTGCGGCGGCGATCACGACGATGAAGGCGATCGTGCGCAGGTATTCGAGGCCCAGCGGCTCGAGCAGGTAGGTGCTGGTGAGGTAGGTCGCCGCGGCGGTCAGCGTCAGCACGAACGTGGTCGCCAGCGCCAGCCCGGCCGAGGTGCTGATTTTCTTCGACGTGCCCATGAAGGGGCACAGGCCGAGGAACTGGACCAGCACGAAGTTGTGGACCAGCACCGCGCCGACGAGGATGAGCAGGTATTCGGTCAAGGCAGCCAAGGCTTAACAAACCGCGGGATGATGCGATGCGGCAAACGCTGCGGCAAGTCAGATTGAATCAATGGTCTGTTCTCATTCCGCAGCGGCATATGCGCCGCATCCGCCGGCGCTATTTGACTCTCATCCCGGGGGTGGCTCCATCGTCCGGACACAGTAGAAACGGTCCGCCGGCGTCGCCGCTGGCGGCCAGCACCATGCCTTCGGACAGGCCGAACTTCATCTTGCGCGGGGCGAGATTGGCGACCATCACCGTGAGCCGGCCCACCAGCTGCTCCGGCGCGTAGGCCGACTTGATGCCGGCAAACACCTGGCGCGTGCCCAGTTCGCCGACGTCGAGCTGCAGGCGCAGCAGCTTGTCGGCACCCTCGACGGCCTCGGCGGCGGCGATGCGGGCGATGCGCAGGTCGACCTTGGTGAACTCGTCGATGCCGATCGTGCCGGCTGCGACCGGGGCCGCGGGGGCGGTGGGCGCGCTGGTGCGCGCGGGGCGGTCCGCCTCCGAGCCTTTGCCGCCGGTGGCCCGCTCGGCGGCGGGCGCACTGCCGCCGGCCTCCTCGGCGAGCATCGCATCGACGGCGGCCTTCTCCACCCGCGTCGCCAGCGGCTGGTAGGCGCGGATGGCGCGGTCGAGCAGCGGCGTCTGCGCGTCGGCCCAGGCCAGCGGCGCGCCGCCGAGGAACTGCTCGGCCTGCGCGGCGATGTCGGGCAGGATCGGCTTGAGGTAGACGGTGAGCTGGCGGAACAGGTTGATGAAGGTCGTGCAGACGCGGTGCAGCGTCTCGGTCTGCGCCGGGTCCTTGGCCATCATCCACGGCGCGAGCTGCTGAATTTCGGCGTTGGCGTCGTCGGCCATCAGCATGATCTCGCGCACCGCCGCGGCGTATTCGCCGGCTTCATACAGGCGTGCGAGATTCGCGCTCTCGGCGGCGAAGTCGGTGAACAGCTCGGAATCGTGCAGCGCGCCGGCGAGGCGCCCGTCGAAACGCTTCTCAATGAAACCGGCGCAGCGGCTGGCGATGTTGACGTACTTGCCGACGAGGTCGCTGTTGATGCGGTGGCCGAAGTCGTCGAGGTTGAGGTCGAGATCGTCGACGCCGGCGCCGAGCTTGGCGGCGAAGTAGTAGCGCAGGTACTGCGGGTTGAGATGATTGAGGTAGGTGCGCGCGCGCACGAAGGTGCCGCG
>JBFHQK010000047.1:0-12819 GCA_041592255.1 Fontimonas sp. | reverse complement strand
GTACTTCGTCGCCGGCGCCGCCGGCGCGATTGCCTATCGTCTGGCGAGCCGGCTGCCGCGCTATCTCGCCGAAACCGCGCCCGACAGCCGCGCGCTGGCGCTTGCGGACGGGCTGCATGGCGCCCTGGCCTGGCTGCCGGCGCGCGCGACCGCGCTGCTGTACGGCCTGGGCGGCAGCCTCGACGACGCGCTGCAGGCCTGGCGGCGCTTGCTGACCGAGCCCGAGCATCAGTGGCGCACGCAGACCTGGGCGCTGCTGGCCGAAGTGCCGACTGCGGCGCTGGGCGCGGAGGAGGCCGACGGCGCCCCGATCGTGCCGGCCACGCTCGACGCGATGCTGCACGAGGTGCTGAACATGCAGCGGCGTGCGCTGCTGATCACGCTGGCCGGCTTTGCGCTGATCGCGACCGGCACGCTGCTCTGATGCGGCGCTGGCTGGCGATTGCGCTGCTGGGGCTGGCGGCCGAGGCCGCTGCGGCCGAGCGCATCGTCACGCTGGCGCCGCACCTGGCCGAATTGGTCTGTGCCGTCGGCCGTTGCGCGCAGCTGGCCGGCGTGGTTGCACATACCGATGCGCCGCCGCAGGCTGCCGCGCGGCCCGCGATCGGTGATGCGTTCAACGTCAATATCGAGGCGCTGCTGCAGCTGCGGCCGGACCTGATCCTGGCCTGGGACGGCGGCACGCCGCCGGCAACGGTGGCGCGGCTGCGTTCGCTGGGGCTGCGGGTCGAGCCGCTGGCGGTGACGGATCTCGACGGCATCGGCGCGGCGCTGGAGCAGGTGGGGCGGCTGACCGGCGCCGACCTCCAGGGCCGGGCGGCCGCGGATGAGTACCGCCAGCGTTTGGCGGCGCTGCGCGCGGCCTACGCCGGGCGCCTGCGGCTGCGGGCGTTCTACCAGATCGGCGTCGATCCGCCGTTCAGTATCAGTCGGCGCAGTCCGATCCATCAGGCGCTGGACCTGTGCGGCGCCGACAACGTGTTTGCCGATCTGCCGGGGCTGGCCGCGGCGGTCGGCGCCGAGGCGCTGATCGTGGCGCGACCGCAGGTGGTGGTGCATGCGGCGCAGGAGGATGCGGCCGCGCTCCGGCGCTACTGGTCGCGGCTGCCCGCGCCGGCGCTGGGCGATCCGCGCCACCGTGTCGTGATCGACGCCAACACGCTGACGCGCCAGTCGCCACGCGTGCTCGACGGCGTGGCCGAGCTGTGCGCCGGGCTGGACCGGGTGCGCGCGGCGCTCAGCAGCGGCGCCAGGTGATCTCGTTGCCGTGCAGGCGTGCGAGGTGGCGCGCGATCACGAACAGCAGGTCGGAGAGGCGGTTGAGGTAGCGCAGCGCCGCCCCATTGACGGGCGCCGCTTCGTTGACCCGCCACAGGCCGCGCTCGGCGCGGCGCGCCACGGCGCGCGCGAGGTGGGCCTGCGCCGCGGCGGCGCCGCCGCCCGGCAGCACGAATTCCTTGAGCGGCGGCAGATCGGCGTTGAACGCCGCCAGCAGTTCGTCGAGCCCGCCGACCTGCTGGTCGGTGATCACCACATGTCCGGGCAGCGCCAGCTCGCCGCCGATGTCGAACAGGCGGTGCTGGATCGCACTCAGGGGCTCGCTGAAGCGTGCCGGCAGCGGCTGCGCCAGCAGCACGCCGATCTGGCAGTTGAGCTCATCGAGATCGCCCATCGCCGCGAAACGCGGATCGGTCTTGGGCAAGCGCTCGCCGGTCGCCAGCCCGCTGGTGCCGGTGTCGCCGGTGCGTGTCGCGATCTTGCTGAGTCGATGTCCCATCGGCGTTCCTGCGGCGGTCTGCGCACTAGCTTACAGCCCGTAGCTCAAGGTCAGTGAGTAGTTGCGCTCGGGCGAGGGCTGATAGCTCGCGGCTTCGGCGAAGGTGTTGGGGTCGGTTCCAGCGGCGCCATACTCGCTGTACTCGCGGCCGAACAGATTGTTGATGCGGCCGCGCAGGCTGAGTTTGCGCCAGTGCCAGCCGAGCGCGACGTTGGTGATCGCATGACCGGGCAGCAGGTCGAGCGTGTGGTCGTAGTCGCCGGCGAAGGCGCGCGTGCCGGTGGCGATGACTTCGGTGTAGGCACTCAGGCGATAGGGCAGGCGCCATTCGGCGGACAGCCGACCGCTGCGGCGGGCGACCAGCGGCACCGGGTTGCCGGCAAAGCTGCCATCGCGGATCTGGGCGTCGACGTAGTGTGCCGCCGCCGCCAGCGTCAGCGCGTCGAGCACCTGCCAGCGGCCTTCGAGCGTGGCGCCATCGCGGCGCGTGCGCTCGAGGTTGATGTTGCTGAACGTCGTCGGGTCGAACACGATCTCGCGCTCGAGCGCCATCCGGTACAGCGTCACGCGCAACGAGGCGGCGCCCTGACTCCATTCCGCGCCGGTGGTGTAGGCGTCACCGGTCTGGGTGTCGAGCAGGTTGGTGTTGGACCCCGGCGCCGCGCCGGCGTTGGTGAACTCATCCACCTTGGCGAAGCGGTAGTTGCGATCGTAGGCGGCGAACAGGCGCAGATCTTCCCGGGCCCGCCACGACAGGCCGGCCTGGCCGGCGGTCTGATCGTCGCCGAACGCGGTGGTGTCGACGAAGGTGTAGCCGTCACGCACGTCGTTGTCGACGCGCGCGTGGCGCAGGCCCAGGGTGGCGTCGAGCGCGGCGGTCAGCGGCACGATGGCCTGCGCGTAGGCGTCGGCCTGGGTCTGGCGGTTGGTCTGCGTGCCGAACTGCGAGCTGAGCGCGTAGTCGGCGCGCTGCAGGTCGCTGCCCAGGGTCAGCAGCAGCGGACCGGTGGCCAGCGGGTAGCGTGCGCTGAGGCGGGGGTTGAAGGCGCGCAGGCGGCGGTCCTGCGTCGAGTCCTGGGTCGCCAGGCCGAAGCTGCCCAGGCGGAAGCGGCCGTCGGAACGGCGTTCGCTGGCTTCGGCGGCCAGCGACCAGTGCGTGCCGAGCGGCTGCTGTGTGCCCAGGCGCAGGACGCGCGTGTCGGTGTCGGCGTAGTCGTTGCGGAAACGGTCGGCGGACTGGCGGCGGTTGCTGCGCACCTCATCGGCGAACAGTCCGCCCGGGGTCAGCAGATCCTCGTTGATCCACGCAATCTCGGCGAACACGTCGCCGCCGCTCCAGGCGTAGCCGGCACGCCCGAGCAGGTTGTGGTAGGCGAGCCGGTTGTGCGCACGGTAATTGTCGCTGCCGCGGCTCTCGGCCGACAGGCGCAGGTTCAGGCCGCGATCGGCGAAGCCCACGGCAAGCTGGCCGCGGACGCTGTCGTAGCTGCCGGCGTCGATCTGCGCGGAGCCGCGGCTTGCAGTCTGGGTCCGCGTGATGATGTTGATCACGCCGCCGACCGCTTGGTCGCCGTAGAGCGCGCCGGCACTGCCGTGCAGGATCTCGATGCGCTCGATGTCCTTGAGCGCGATGCTGTTGAGATCCGGCGCGGCGATGTCGGGGTTGTTGAGGCGGCGCCCGTCGACCAGGATCAGGGTGTTGGCATTGGCGGCGTCGCCGAAGCCGCGCAGGTCGATCTGCGCGCGCGAGCCATCACCGTAGAGATCGGTGACCTGCGCCAGGCCGGCGCTGCGCAGCACCTCGACGAGGTGCTGCGCGCCGGACGCGGCGATCTGCTCGGCGGTGATCACGCTCAGCGCGGCCGGAAGGCGCACGTCGGGCTGTTCGGAGCGGGTCGCGGTGACGACCACGGACTCGAGCACGGTGGCCTCGTCGGCCAGGGCGAGGACGGGCGCGAGCAATGCAGCGCCCAGGATCAGCTTCTTCATGATGAATCTCCCGCTGCATCCCCGCAGCGTCAGAGCGAAATAAAACCGGCAGGGCGCCGGGGCCTGTCTCAGGCCGGTCTCCGGACTCGAGGTGTGCGGGACGGGCCGCCTTCCCGCGCGGATGCGCAGTGGCATTTCGGCCGTCCCAACCCTCTTACCGTTGCGGGGGCAGTGAGCGCTTCGCACGCTCTTCCCGTTTCACCCGCGGGGTCACCGCGGGAACCTGAGGCGGGCGGATTATACGCGGGCGCGGGGCATGGTCGTATCATGCGCGCGGATCAGTCAGACCCCGCACATGAACACCTCTCATTTGAGCGCCGCCCTCGACGCCGCGCAGGCCGCCAGTGCCATCATCCGCAAGGCCTACCGCGGCAACTTCGACGTGCAGTACAAGGCCGACGCCAGTCCGGTGACCGAGGTCGATGTCGCCGCCGAGCGCGCGATCAAGGCCGAGCTGCACGCGCGCTTTCCGGACTACGGCTTCTTCGGCGAGGAGACCGGCAAGGATCACGCCGATGCCGAGGCGCTGTGGCTGGTCGATCCGATCGACGGCACCAAGGCGTTCGTGCGGGGCTATCCGATCTTCTCGGTGCAGATCGCGCTGATGCTGCGCGGCGAGCTGGTGCTGGGCGTGTCGTGTGCGCCGTGCTGGAACGAGGGCCTGGGCGAGCTGGTGTGGGCCGAGTCCGGGCGTGGCGCCTGGCGCGGGCTGCTGGACACGCCGCTGGAGGCATTCGAGCGCCTGCAGGTCTCGACGGTGGAGCGCCTCGAGCAGACCACGCTATCCACCGGCAACCTCGCGACCCTGGCGCGCGCCTCGCAGTGGGCCGAACTCGGGCGACTGATTCCGCAGCTGCAGCGCATCCGCGGCTACGGCGATTTCCTGCATTACCACTATCTGGCGGCGGGCAAGCTCGACGCCGTGGTCGAGTCGGACGTGAACATCCTGGATATCGCCGCGCTGGCCGTGATCGTGCGCGAGGCCGGCGGGCACTTCACCGACCTCAACGGGGCGCCGCTGTCGCTGGACACGCGCACGGTGCTGGCCACCAACGGCCGGCTGCACGGCGCGTTCGCGGGGCTGGCGCTCAGCGCAGGCTGATCACCGGCCAGCCGCGCCGGCGCGCCAGCGCCGCCAGTACCGGATCGGGATCGACCGCAACCGCGCGGTCGGCGAGCTCCAGCAGCGGGATGTCGTTGTGCGAGTCGCTGTAGCAGCTCATGTGGCTGCAGGCCTGCGGCAGGGTGTTCAGCCACGCGCGCAGGCGCACGACCTTGCCGGCCTGAAAGTTCGGCACGCCGTGAATGCGGCCGGTGTAGCGCCCGTCGATGATTTCCGGGTCGGTGGCAATCAGGTGATCGACGCCCAGCGCCTCGGCGATCGGCTCGACGACGAAGCGGTTGGTGGCGGTGGTGATGACCAGTTTGTCGCCGCTGGCGCGGTGCTGCGACAGCAGATCGCGGGTGCCGGCGGCCACGATCGGCGCGATGCGCTCGACGACGAAGCGCGCGCGCAGGGCCTGCATCGACGCGAGGTCGTGGTTGACCAGTGACTGCAGCGCAAAGGCCGCGTACTCGTGGATGTCGAGCGTGCCGGCCTGGTACTCGCGATAGAAGCGCTCGTTTTCGCGTTCGTAGCGCTGGGCGTCGACCACGCCGTGCTCGACCAGATAGCGCCCCCACAGGTAGTCGCTGTCGCCGGCGAGCAGCGTGTGGTCGAGATCGAAGACGGCGAGGCGCATGGCGGCGGTGGCGGCAGGGCGGCGCAGGATAACAGCTTGGGCGTTCCCGTTGCCGGGCCTTCGCGGGCTGTGAAAGAATCCTCTAAAGATTGCCGGGACTGCTCCGCAAGTGATTGATCTGGATGGATTTCGCCCAAACGTTGGCATCGTGCTCAGCAGCGCGGCGGGGCAGGTACTGTGGGCCAAGCGCATTCAGCAGGAGGCGTGGCAGTTTCCGCAGGGCGGGATCCAGCGTGGCGAGTCGCCGCGCGATGCGTTGTTCCGCGAGCTCTACGAGGAGCTGGGCCTGCGGCCCGACCAGGTGCACGTGCTCGGCGTCACCGCGGGCTGGCTGCGCTACCGCCTGCCGAGCCGGTATATGCGTCGCTCGCGCGGGCGCATCTGTGTCGGACAGAAGCAGAAGTGGTTTGCGCTGCGGCTGCTCGAAGCCGATAGCGCGGTGCAGCTCGATGCCACCTCCAAGCCCGAGTTCGATGGCTGGCGCTGGGTCGAATACTGGCATCCGCTCAACGAGGTGGTCGAATTCAAGCGCGAGGTCTACCGGCGCGCGCTCAACGAACTCGCGCCGCTGCTGGGCATCGAACCGCGTGAACCGCAACAGCGTTCCGCGGTCGCGTAGCGGCTCGCGGCTCAGCTGCGGCGCGGCGGCGGACGCTGACGCCGCCGGTGCCGCAGCCACATCATCACGCCGCTGAGCGCCAGCCCGATCAGGGTCAAGGCGAGCAGGTCCGTGACCAGCACGCCGACGGGCCCCGGCAGGCGACCGCTGTGCAGGTCGAGCAGCACCCGCTGCCAGTCCAGCACCCGCGAACGCGCCTCGGCCTGCACCCGCGCCGCCAGCGGCGCCGGGAGTGGCTGTGCCGCAAGCGCGCGCGCGGTCGTGGCGGTGAAGGGGGTCCAGTCCAGCAGTTCGGGTCCGGACCAGAAGCCTCCGCTGGGCGTGGTGATGACAAAGCCGCCGTCGGCGGCGCCGACGGCAAGGATCGGCCCGGGCCAGCGGCCGAGGTCGCTGCGCTCGATCAGTGTGCCGTGGCGGTCGATCAGCAGTGCGGCCTCGGTGCCGACCGCCAGCACCCAGTCCGCGCTGGCCGCCACGCCGACCAGTTCGCCGTTGGGGCCGAGCGGTCGATCGTCCCAGTAGACGCGGCCGCCGGCGCCGCTGAGCCAGTGCGCGCCGATCGCATAGGCCTGTTGCGGCGCGGCGATCTCGATGCCGTAGGCGCGCTGCAGGCTTTCGAGCCGCACCGGGCGGCGGTCGAGGCCCCAGTCGCTGGCGTGGTTGAGCACCAGCCCGGTGATGGCCAGATGCAGCACGAACAGCGCCGCCAGCACACCGATCCAGCGGTGCAGCGTGTACAGCGACAGCCGCGGTCGGCGCTTAGGTCGGCCCATGGGTGCTGACGTGGGCGTGCAGGTGCAGCGCCAGACGCCCGAGCCGGCGCAGCGCATTGACCGAGAGAGTGGCGCCCGAGATGTTGTCGATGCGCGTGTCGAGCTCGCGTTCCGGCGTCAGGCGTGCGCCGTTGAACTGGCGGGTGAAGAACTCGTGGCGCACCTCCCAGCCGCGCGACTCGCGGTAGATCAGCACGCGCACCTGCTGCACGGCATCGCCGTCGACGATGAAGCCGGCGGTGATCGGCGCTTCCTTGCCGACTTCCTCGAGCACCCAGGCGCTGCGCGTGCCCTGCCGCCAGTAGCGGGTGCGCAGGGCCGACGGCGGGTGGCCGAGGATCTGGCTGACCTCATCGCGCAGGCTTCCGCTCAGCCACAGCACCTGAGGCTGCGGCGGCGCACCGGCGAAGGCCTCGGCGACGAAGCGCTCCGGTGGCAGATAGACCTGTTCGGCAGCAGCCGGCAGCGCGGCCAGGCCGAGCAGCAGTCCCAACAGCAGCGCGCGTCCCGGCGCCGGGCTGGGACGCGCGCGCGGCTTAGAAGCGATAGCCGATGCCCAGATTGAAGCCATCGTTGTCCGCGGCATTGTCCTGGTTCTGGTAGTCAGCTTTGATCACGACATCCGGGTGCGGCCACCAGTTGAGGCCGACGTCGGTCTGGCGGATTTCGGTGTCGGCGGTGGTGCCGCCATTGTCGGTGACGCTGTAGCGCGTGAACAGGCCAAGCTGCGGCAGCACGCGATAGGCGAGCTCGCCGTAATGGCCGTCCTGGCGGTCGCGTCCGGCGGCCTTCGGCCCGGCGCCATCCAGATTCCACGCGGCCCACAGCGCGCGCGCGCTGAAGGGGCCCTTCTCAAATACCGCGTGTGCCTCGGTCAGCAGCGCCGACACCGTCTGCGCGTCGGCGGCCTGGGTGGCATCGGCCTGGTACTGCACCGAGGTGGCCAGCTCGAGGCCGGGCACGCCGGTGTAGCGCAGGCGCCCGGTATAGGCGAGATCGTCGGCGGGTGCGCTGGCGACTTTCTGGCGGCCGCTGCGAATCAGATAGGCACTGCTGCCGCTGGTCGGCAGCTTCAGGCCGCTGTGCACTGCGATGTCGTAAGACAAGCCGGTGGCGGCAATCGGGCCGCCGAGGGATGCGCCGGCTTCCCACCACGTGGACGGGATGATCGCGCTCTCGACCGGATTGCGCTCCACGCCATAGAACGTGGTCGGCTCGTGGGTTTCGTTGAGGATGCCGATCGGCAGCAGGAACAAGCCGCCCCTGGCCTTCTGCTGCGCCGCCAGATCGAATTCGATGTAGGCCTGTTCCAGCTCGACCTCGCCGGGGGCCTTGCCGTTGGACTTCTGGCATTCGCTCGCCTCGATCGTGCCATTGCCATTGGCATCGGTGCAGGTGGCGTCGCCGTTGTCCTTGGCCAGTGCATGCTCGATTTCCACTTCCGAGGCGAAGCGGATGCGGTCGCTGAACTTGTAGCCGGCGTAGAGCACGAAGCGATGGAAGTCGATCTCGCGCTTGGAATCGAGGTTGTTGTAATGCAGCTCGCCGTAGCCGCCCAGCGTCACGCGCGAGGCGGTGCCGGCGCTTTCGCTCTGTTCGGCGAGCGCTTCGATCTGCTGCTGCTGCGCCTGGGTGGTCTGGGTCTGCGCCGCGGACTGCTGCTGCTGATCGGCGAGCTGGGATTGCAGGCTGCGGATCTCGCCCTGCAGTTGCTGGATCAGGCGATACATGTCTGCCGGGGTGGGTGCGGCGTCGGCTGCGGCTGCCGGGCCGGCAACGAGCGCGGCCAGGGCCAGCGCCGCCAGATCGCGGTGTCTTGTGCTCATGGGACTCCCTGTTTGCTGATGGTGCGGATAGGTGCGCTGACTTTATCAGTCGCGATCGCAGATGACAATCGTTCTCATTGCGATTGTTGTTAGGGTGTTGCACGCCGGCGCCGGTGGGCGATCGGCATCAGGGCCAGGGGGTGGGCGTGTGCGGCCGCGCGCGCCACGCCGGCCCACCGCGATCGGCGTGATGCGTAAGAACCAACTGGCGGCAGCGAGGCCGCCGGGGCGGTCAGAATGGCTTGACGATGACCAGGATCGCGATGGCGACGAGCGCCAGGGCCGGCACTTCGTTGGCGATGCGGTAGTAGCGTGCCGACTTGTCGTTGCGCTTCGCGGCGAAGGCCCGCATCCGCGACTTGAGCCAGCCGTGGTAGGCGGACAGCGCCAGCACCAGTGCGAGCTTCACGTGCAGCCAGTGCATGCCCCAGTACATTGAGCGGGCATAGTCCGGGTCGGCGGCGAGCAGTGTCCAGATGCCGAACACCCAGGTGCCGATCAGGCCGATGGTGGTGATGCCGTACAGGCGGCGTTCCATGATGCAGAAGCGGTCGTGGCCTGCCGCATCGTGCGTGTCGACGTGATAGACGAACAGGCGCGGCAGGTAGAACAGCCCGGCGAACCAGCTGACGACAAAGACGATGTGGAAGGCTTTGATCCAAAGCATGCGGAGCGGCGCGCGGGTGGAAAACGGGGCGCCAGTGTAAGTCACCGTCGCGCGTTAGAATCCCCCGCTCCCGTTCCATGACTCGATCACCGTGATCAAAGTTGGCATCGTCGGCGGTACCGGCTACACCGGTGCGGAGTTGCTGCGTATCCTCGCGCGGCATCCGCGCGCGCAGGTGACGGTGCTGACCTCGCGACAGGAGGCCGGCCGCCGCGCCGACCAGCTGTTCCCGCACCTGCGCGGCCACTGCGAGCTGTCCTTCGAGGCGCCGGATGCGCAGCGACTGCGCGGCTGCGACGCTGTGTTCTTCGCAACGCCGCATGGCACCGCGATGAAGATGGCGCCGGAGCTGGTGGCCGCGGGCGTGCGGCTGGTGGATCTGTCAGCCGATTTCCGGCTGCGGGATGCGGCCGAGTTCAAGCGCTGGTATGCGCTGGACCACAGCTGTCCGGAACTGCTTGCCGAAGCTGTCTATGGTCTGCCGGAGGTCAACCGCGAGCAGATCCGCGCGGCGCGTGTGGTGGCCAATCCCGGCTGCTATCCGACGTCGGTGCAACTGGGTCTGGCGCCGCTGCTGGAAGCCGGGCTGATCGATCCTGCTCACCTGATCGCCGACTGCAAGTCCGGCGTCAGCGGCGCCGGCCGCGAAGCCAAGATCGGCTCGCTGTACTGCGAGGCGGCGGATTCGTTTAAGGCCTACGGGGTCTCCGGGCACCGGCACTGGCCAGAAATCACCCAGGGCTTGTCGCAGATCGCCGGTGGTCCGGTGGGGGTGACCTTCGTGCCGCATCTGGTGCCGATGATTCGCGGCATCCACGCGACGCTGTATGCGCGGCTGCGTGAACCGGCGGCCGATCTGCAGGGGCTGTACGAGCGTCGCTACGCGACCGAGCCGTTTGTCGACGTCGCCGCCGCCGGCGACCATCCGGAGACGCGCGGGGTGCGCGGTTCCAATATCTGCCGCATCGCCGTGCACCGTGCGCCCGACGGCCACGGCGTGATCGTGCTCAGTGTCATCGACAATCTCGTCAAGGGCGCTTCCGGGCAGGCGGTGCACAACTTCAACCTGATGTTCGGGTGCGACGAGACGCTGGGGCTCGACGCTCCGCCGCTGGCGCCCTGAGGCGCGCGCGATGCAGCATCGGATCGTCATCACCCGGCATCGCCCCTGGCTCCGGCCGGCGCTCATTGGCGGCGGCAGCTTCGCGCTCGCGGTCGCCGCCTGGGGACTCTATGTTTACACGCGCGCATCGACGGTCAGCGAGTTCGAGCGCGCCCAGCTCGAAGTCGAGCAGCTCCGAGGGGAGCGCCGCCAGCTGACACGCGAGCTCCGGGCGGCCAAGGAGGAGGTCAAGCGCTTGCAGGAGCAGGCGGTTTTCCTGCAGCGCTCGCAGGATATCGACGCCCAGGCCTGCAACGCGGTGCGCTCATCGCTGGCGCAGCTGCAGGCGGAGGCCTCCGACTTGCGGGAGCAGCTGGCGTTCTACCGCGGCATCGTCGCGCCGGAGCAGTCGCGCGCGGGGGTCCGCGTGTATGAGCTCAAGCTGGCACGCTCCGCGGCGCCCCGCCGCTATCGCTATGAGCTGGTGCTGATCCAGTCGGTGCGGCATGACAAGCGTATCGGCGGTCAGATCCAGCTGGAGCTGGTTGGTAAGCGCGATGGCGCCGAGCAGCGGTTGCCCTGGGTGGCGCTTGTGGCCGATCCGGCGGCACGAAATCTGCTATTTTCGATGCGCTACTTTGAAGAGTTTGCTGGCGAGATTGTGGTCCCGCAGGGGTTCGAGCCCGCACGGGTGGTGGTCACCTTGGTGCCCGATGGCGAAGGTGTGCCGCGCGTGGAGGAATCGTTCGACTGGGGTCGAGTACTGAGCGGAGGGGGCACGTGAAGATGTTTGGCGGAAATCCTGGCGGCGGCAAGAGCGCGACGCCGAGTAATGTGGGTGTCGATACCCTGATCGGTCGGCAGACCGAGGTGCTCGGCGACGTCCGGTTCACCGGCGGTCTGCATGTCGACGGCAAGGTCAAAGGCAAGGTCATCGCCTCCGCGGACAAGGCGTCGGCGCTGTCGGTGAGCGAGCACGGCTCGATCGAGGGTGATGTGCGCGTCCCCAACGTGGTGCTCAACGGCAGTGTGATTGGCGACGTGCATGCGTCGGCCAAGATCACGCTGGCGGCGAAGGCGCGTGTCACCGGCAATGTCTACTACCGGATCATCGAGATGGAGGGCGGGGCCCAGGTCAACGGGCAGCTGGTCCACGATGGCGGCGTCGGCGCAAGCGAGAACTTCAGCGGCATCGTGCAGCGGCCGGCAAACGGCGGCGGCGGCAAGAACGACGAACTCAGCGAAGCGCGTCGGGTCAAAGGCGTAGTCAACAGCTGAGTGGACGGGCGCATGGCCGAGGCGGATACCGTGGAAGGCGCGGTGATCTTCAGTGAAGCGGCAGCGGACAAGGTCTACGCGCTGCTGCAGGAGGAAGAAGATCCCCAGCAGATGTTGCGCGTCTTCGTGACCGGCGGCGGCTGCTCCGGATTTCAGTACGGGTTCAAGTTCGAGAAATGCGCCGAGGATGACGACACGCGGGTCACGCGCGGTGGCGTGACCCTGCTCGTCGATCCCATCAGCCTGCAATACCTGCAGGGCGCCGAGATCGACTACAAGGAAAGTGTCGAGGGTGCGCAGTTTGTGATCCGCAATCCCAACGCATCGACCAGCTGCGGTTGCGGAAACTCGTTCTCGGTGTGACGCGCATCCGCGCGCGCACGCCATCTGCACGCACGCGTTCTGACTGCGCGGCTCAGACGCGGTAAACGGCGCCCAGTACCGCCGCGCGCCGCGCGCCGGTGACGCCCGGCAGGTTGCCCGGCAGGCCTTCGAGCGTGCGCATCGCCAGCCAGGCAAACGCTGACGCCTCCACCCAGCCGACGTCCACGCCATGGCGCGCGGGGCTGTCGAAAGCCATGCCATCGAGCTGCGCCTGCAGTCGTTCCATCAGGAAACCATTGAGCGCGCCGCCGCCGCAGGGCAGGACGTAGCGCGTCTGCGGCGCGTGGCTGCGGATCGCCTGTGCCACCGAGCGCGCCGTCAGCTCGCAGAACGTGCGCTGGACGTCTGCGGGGGGCAGCAGCCCGAGGCCGGGGAAGCGTCGCTGCGCCCAGGCCAGATTGAAGTAATCGCGACCAGAGCTCTTGGGCGCGGGTCGGGTGAAATACGCGTCACTGAACAGGGCCGTGAGCAGCGCCTCGTGCAGCTCGCCGGCGGCCGCGAACCGGCCATGTGCATCGTAGGCTTCACCGAGGTGGGATTCGGCCCATTCGTCCATCAGACCGTTGCCCGGGCCGGTATCGAAGCCGCGGACGCCCGAAGCGTCGTCGCCGGGCAGAATCGTGATGTTGGCGATGCCGCCGATGTTGACGATGCAGCGCGGC
>JBFHQK010000046.1:0-13215 GCA_041592255.1 Fontimonas sp. | reverse complement strand
GTCGATGCCGCGATCCGCTTCTTCAGCGGCGAGCGCACGGTCAATTACGTGGTCGACCGCCTCGACGTGCAGTACCAGCCGGGCCACATCAATGCCTCGCAGTCGGAGACCACGGCCGCCGACGGCAAGTGGCTGGCGGTGGGCTGCAAGTTCTCGAAGGACCGCTACCTGCCGGTCGGCCCGCTACATGCCGAAAACGAGCAGCTGGTGGACATCTCCGGCGACAAGATGGTGCTGGTTGCCGATCACCCGGTGCGCCCGGAGCCGCATGACTTCATCATCTTCAAGCGCGACCTGATCCGCGCCAAGCAGATCTACCAGCTCGACGATTTTCCGCTGGCGATCAAGGATCCCAGCGAGTCCGGCGTGTTCCGCAACGGCAACAAGGTCACGGTGAAGATCACTTCGCAGGCCCCGGCGTTCAGCCTGCGCGAGTTCAAGCTCAAGCTCGGCGACGAGGTCACCTTGATCCTGACCAACCTGGACAAGGTCGAGGATCTGGCCCACGGCCTGGCGATTCCGAAGTACAACATCAACTTCATCGTCAATCCGCAGGAAACCGCGTCGGTGAGCTTCAAGGCCGACAAGCCCGGCGTGTTCTGGTGCTACTGCACGCATTTCTGCCACGCCCTGCATCTGGAGATGCGCAGCCGCATGATCGTCGAGCGCTGATCCGGCTGCGGATTGAGGCATTGCGCGCGATGCGGGGTGCCGCGCAATTCCCGAGGCCACTGAGTTGAGGTGACACGATTCGGGGGCTTTTTGCCCCCGTTCTTGTTGTCGCCAAGGAGAACTGTCGAACATGCGCCGCGCCGCCTTCGCAGCACTGCACACCGTCGCCGCCTTGCTGGCGGGGGTGTGCTCGCTCGCCTGGGGCGCCTCCTATGAGGCGCCGCTGCCGGCGGCACTGACCGCCGGCCCCGACCTGTGCGCGCATGCGCCCTGCCGGGAAGTCCTGCCGGACGCCGACAGCTTCTCCGAGCGCATGGGTCGGCCGGCGTATGTCGAGGCCTACCGCCATCGTGACGGCCTGCGCCAGCGGATCGGCTACGTCTTCCTGTCCACCGACATCGTCGACATTCCCGCCTACTCCGGAAAACCGGTGGTGACGCTGATCGGCATGCAGGCCGACGGCCGCATCGCCGGCGTCAAGATCCTGCGCCACAGCGAACCGATCCTGCTGGTCGGCATTCCCGAGGAAGCGCTGACCCGCTTCGTGCACCAGTTCGTCGGCAAGTACGCCTGGGACAAGGTGGAGGTGGGACAGGCGCGCGCCTCCGGCGGCTACATCGGCATCGACGCCATCAGCGGCGCCACCGTCACGGTCATCGCCGAAAACCAGGTGGTGATGCGCAGCGCCTATCAGATTGCGCGCCAGACCGGCATCGTCGAAACCGCGCCCAAGCCGCCGGCCGTGTTCAGCAGCGACGCACGCAAGCGCAGCTGGTCCGAACTCCTGCGCGAAGGCAGCGTCGAGCGGCTCTACCTGCGCGCCAGCGACGTCGGCGAAACCGATACGCGCACGCCGCTGATCGACCTCTACTTCGGTTACCTCAACCATCCGGCGATCGGCCGCAGCGTGCTGGGCGATGCGGGCTACCAGCGCCTGATGGCCGAGCTGACGCCGCGCGACCACGCGATCTTCATCGTCGCCAACGGCCAGACCAGCTTCAAGGGTTCGGGCTTCGTCCGCGGCGGCATCTTCGACCGCATTCAGGTGGCGCAGGATCTGGAGGCGATCAGCTTCCGCGACACCGATTATCTGAATCTCTACGGCATCGAGGCCGCCGATGCGCCGGCCTTCGCCGAGTCCGGCATTTTCATCATCCGCAGCGACAGCTTCAGTGCCGCCTATCCGTGGAGCCTGGTGTTTCTCGCCAACAAGCTCGACAAGACCAGCGGCGAGCGCAGCTTCCTCAACTTCGACCGCGAGTACTGGCTGCCGGCGCAGTATCTGGCTCATGGGCGGCCGCAGCTCGAGCGTCCCGAAGCCGCCTGGGTCAAGATCTGGAAGTCCCGCGCCGTCGAGATCGCCGCCTTCGCGCTGCTGCTGCTGGCGGTGGCGCTGGTCTACGCCCAGCGCGACCGGCTGACCCGGCGCGCGAGCCGGCGCAACAAGTGGCCGGTCAACGCCTTCAAGTACAGCGCCTGGGTCGCCGCGGTCGGCTTCGTCGGCTTCGGCCTGATGGCGCAGCCGTCGATCACGCAGGTGCTGACCTGGTTCCACGCGCTGCTGTACCGCTGGACCTGGGAACTGTTCCTGACCGATCCGTTCATCTTCCTGTTCTGGATCTTCATCATCGTCACCGTGTTCCTGTGGGGACGCGGCCTGTTCTGCGGCTGGCTGTGTCCGTTCGGATCGCTCTCCGAACTGATCTACAAGATCGCGGGCGCGCTGGGCCTGGCGCGCTTCCAGTTCAAGCTGCCCAAGCCCTGGCACGACCGGCTGAAGTGGATCAAGTACGCGATCTTCTACGGCCTGCTGCTGGTGTCGCTGGGCTCGCTGGGTCTGGCCGAGAAGCTGGCCGAGGTCGAGCCGTTCAAGACCACGTTCCTGGTCGGTCTGCTCAACCGCAGCTGGCCCTTCACCCTCTACGCCGCCGGCCTGCTCGGCCTTTCGATCTTCATCGAGCGGCCGTTCTGCAAGTACCTGTGCCCGCTGGGCGCGGGCCTGGCCATTCCGAGCACGTTCCGCTGGTTCGGGCTGCGCCGCAAGCAGGAGTGCAACCGCTGCGCCGCCTGCGCGGTCGGCTGCGGCTCGCAGGCGATCGACCGCCACGGCCGCATCGATCAGCGCGAATGCCTGCTGTGCCTGGACTGCATGGTGCTCTATACCGACACCCACGCCTGCCCACCGCTGGTCCAGGAGCGCAAGCGGCGCGACAAGGCCGGCCTGCCGCTGACGCCGATCGACGCCGCGGGTTACTTCATGCCGCTGGCCGCGGCGCCAGCGGCACCGATCCCGCTGGCGCAACTGCGCAGCGCCGGCGTCGATCCACGCATGCCCAGCGATGCGGTCGAGCCGCCCTATGCCGATCAGCGCGGCCGCCTGCGCTGGCTGCTGGCCGAAGCCTGGGATCACCTCTGGCCGTGGAGCCGCGCCGGCTTCCGGCAGCCGCTGGCGCTGCAGCGCGCGATCCAGGCCGCCGGTCTGGCGCTGGCGCTCGCCGTCAGTCTGGTCTGGCTGCTGGCGGCCGCCGGCCGCGTCGGTCCGCTCACCATCATCGGTGCCTGGGCCGGCTGGTGCCTGTTCGAAGTGCTGGTGCGCAGCGGCGCCAAGCCGTACGTCAAGGAAGGCCCGTGGTGGCAGCGCCGCTACCGCGCCGCGCAGCCGATGGACCTGATCAGTTACGTGTGCTTCAAGAACCTGCTGATCGGCGCGACGCTGTTCATTGCGCTCAAGGTCTTTGGCATGCTGCAGCCATGACGAGTGCCATCCACGTGTTGCTGCTCGGACTGCTGGCGGCCGCACCCGCCGCTGCCGCCACCTGGACCGTGCAGCCGGGTGCGTCGATCCAGTCGGCGATCACCGGCGCCGCACCGGGCGACACCATCGAGATCGCACGCGGGCTGTACCGCGAACATCTTCTCATCGACCGGCCGCTGACCCTGCGCGGCATCGACCGGCCGACGCTCAGCGGCATGCTGCGCGGCGACACGATCCGGGTCACGGCCACCGACGTCACCCTCGAGAACCTGATCGTGCGCGACTCCGGCAGCGATCTGGGCGCACAGAACGCCGGGATCTATCTGCAGCCAGGGGCCCATCGGGCGCGGGTGCGCGGCTGCGACCTGACCTACAACCTGTTCGGCCTGTGGATCGAGAAGGCCGACGACGTCCGCATCGAGCACAACCGCATCACCGGCAAGCGCGACTTCCTCTCGCCACTGCGCGGCAACGGCATCCAGCTGTACAACTCGCAGCGCGCGCAGATCATCGGCAACGACATCAGCTTCGTGCGTGACGCGATCTACGTCGACGTCAGCCATCACGCCGTGTTCCGCGGCAACCGCCTGCACCACAGCCGCTACGGCACGCACTATATGAACTCCTACCACAACCTGTGGGAGGACAACGACAGCTTCATGAATCGCGGCGGACTCGCGCTGATGGAGGTGCGCGACCAGATCGTGCGCAACAACCGCGCCTGGGCCAATTCCGATCACGGCATCATGCTGCGCACGATCCAGGACCTGGTGGTCGAGGGCAACGTCGTCGCCGGCAATGCGCGCGGTTTTTTCATCTACGACGCCGAATACAACGTGCTGCGCGACAACCTCGTCATCGACAACACCGTCGGCGTGCATCTGTGGGCCGGCTCGAAGAACAACCGGGTCGAGCGCAACGACTTCATCGCCAACCGCGAGCAGGTGCGCTATGTGGGCGCGCGCGACGAGGTCTGGGGCGCCGAACACGGCAATCACTGGAGCCAGTATCTGGGCTGGGACCGCAACGGCGACGGCATCGGCGACGTTGCCTACGAGGCCAACGACATGGTCGACCGGCTGTCGTGGCGGCATCCGCTGGTCAAGCTGCTGCTCGCCAGCCCGGCGGTGCAGAGCCTGCGCCTGATCGGCCAGCAGTTCCCGCTGCTGCGCGCCCCCAGCGTGGTCGATCCCAACCCGCGGCTGCACCCGCACCGCAGCGACTGGAGACAGTGGCTTGGCCGACACTACCCCCATGCAGGCTGAGTGCGCCGCGCCTGCGATCCGCCTGCGCGACGTCAGCAAGCGCTACGGTGCGGTGCAGGCGGTGACCGGCGTGGCGCTGGAGGTCGGCCGCGGAGAACTCTTCGGACTGATCGGCCACAACGGCGCCGGCAAGAGCACCCTGTTCAAGATGATGCTGGGCCTCGTTGCGCCCAGCGCCGGTGAGCTGCGGATCGACGGCGCGTCGGTGCGCGGCGCGACTTTCCGCGCGGTGCGGCGCAAGATCGGCTATCTGCCGGAGAACGTCGTGCTCTACGACAACCTCACCGGCCTGGAGACCCTGCAGTTCTTCGCCCGCCTCAAGGGCGCGTCGCTGCGCGAATGCCTTCCCGCACTGGAACGCGTGGGCCTGGCCCCGGCCGCGCAGCGCCGGGTGCGTGAGTACTCCAAGGGCATGCGCCAGCGGCTCGGCCTGGCCCAGGCGCTGCTGGGCGATCCGCAGATCCTGGTGCTCGACGAGCCCACCAACGGACTCGATCCGGGCGGCATCCGCCAGCTCTACGAGATCCTGCATGCGCTGCGCCAGAACGGCGTCACCGTGCTGCTGAGCTCGCACATCCTGGCCGACATCCAGGAGCGTGTGGACCGCCTGGCGATCATGGCCAGCGGCCGCATCCGCGCGGTCGGCTCGGTCGCCGAGCTGCGCGAACGCGCGCGCCTGCCGCTGTGGCTGACGCTCCGGCTGGAGGCGCACGGCGCCGAACGGGTGCGCGCCGCGCTGGCCGGCCTGCCGGTCAGTGCGATCGAGCAGCACGGCGATAGCGTGACCCTGAGCTGCGGCAGCGAACACAAACTGCGGATCCTCGCCGCACTCAGCGCGCTCAACGGCGCGGTGCTCGACGTGCAGCTGCGCGAGCCGTCCCTCGAGGATGTCTTCTTCGGCCTGAGCGAGCGCACGCCATGAGCATCGAACTCGCGCAGATCCGCACCATCGCCAGCAAGGAATTCTGGGATCGCATCCGCAACCGCTGGGTGCTGGCGGTGGCGCTGGTGTTCACCGTGTTTGCGCTGGTCATCGCCTACTTCGGCGCCGCCCAGCAGGGGGAGGTCGGCTTCCGCTCCATCGGCTTCACCATCGCCAGCCTGGTCAGCCTGGTGATCTACCTGGTGCCGCTGATCGCACTGCTGCTCGGCTTCGACGCGATCGTCGGCGAGCGCGAGCGCGGCTCACTCGACCTGCTGCTGTCGATGCCCATCACGCCGCTCGAACTGCTGCTCGGCAAGTTCTTCGGCCTGGCCACGGCACTGGCCTTCTCCAGTATCGCGGGATTCGGTCTGGTGGCGATGGCGCTGGCGCCGCAGCTCGATCCACCGGCGCTGCTGCGCTACTTCGGCTTCGTGCTCAGCTCGGTGCTGCTGGGGCTGGTGTTCCTGAGCCTGGCACTGAGTCTGTCGGTGTTCGCCGCCGATCGCACGCGTGCATCGGGCATGGCGATCGCGCTGTGGTTCTTCTTCGTGCTGGTATTCGACCTGCTGCTGCTGGGCGCGCTGGTCGCCAGCAGCGGTGCCTACGGCGGCGCCATCTTTCCCTATCTGCTGCTGCTCAATCCGGCCGACGTCTTCCGCGTGCTCAACATCCTCGCCCTGGAGGACGTGCGCGTGCTCTACGGCCTGGCCACCGTGTTTCCGCCGCAGCTGGCGCGCCCGTGGCTGCTGATCGGGGTGATGCTGGCCTGGATCGTCGCACCGCTGGCCGTTGCCGCCTGGCGCTTTCGTCGCTGAATCCCGTCAACCGGGCCCATCCCCGTCCCTTCACCATCACCGCGAGTCCGCCATGACCCCCTCCATTCGCGACCTCTCTTCGCTGCGTCTGCTGCCGGCGCTGCTGGCACTGACGCTGGTCACCGCCTGCGATCGCGGCGCGCCGCGCGGCACACACACCGGCCCCGCGGATCTGACCCGCGCCAGCGCCTGCGCGCTCGATGGCATGCTGCTGGCCGACTATCCCGGCCCCAAGGCACAGATCCGCTACGAGAACAGCGAGCACCCGGACTTCTTCTGCGATCCGACCGAAATGCTCAGCCTGCACCTGTCGCCCGAGCAGCGGCGCAAGGTCCAGGCCATGTATGTGCAGGACATGGGCCAGGCCGCGTGGGACGCGCCGCAGGGGCATTGGATCGATGCCCGCAGCGCCTACTACGTGCACGGATCGTCGCGCCACGGCGCGATGGGGCCGACGCTGGCAACCTTCGCCCTCGAGGCGGATGCGCAACGCTTCGTCGGCGAGTATGGCGGACACCTGATGCGCTTCGAGCAGTTCACGCCGGAGCTGCTCGACCTCCACGGCGGCGCCCTGCACGACAGCCGGATGTAAGCATGACCGACTTCTATGCCGCGCTGCCGCCCGCCGTCGCGCTCGAACTCGAACAGCTCACGCGCCTGAGCTACGAACTGCGCGAGCATCACACTGCGGTGCTGGGCATGCACGCCGCGGCCAGCGCCGACGAGCTGCTGCAGGCGATCAGCGCCGGCCGCATCGGCGAGCACCCCGCGTACGAGCACTACCTGGCGGCGCGCGCCCTCGACGCCACGCGCGGCACGGTGCGCGACCTGATCGCGCGCAAGGTCGCGGACCTGGCGCAGCCATGAGCCTGCATCTGACGATGGCCGACGACCTCGATGCGGCGCTCGCGGAGCAACTGACCGCGCCGGTCGAGCGGCGCCAGGATGCGCTGATCCTGCGCCTGACCCATGGCATCACGCTGACGGTGCACTACGTCGCCGCCGACGCTTACTCACTGCGCTGGAGCAACGGTCACAGCCAGGCCCGGATCGATACCGCGCCTTTGCACCCGCAGCTGGCGACGTTTCCGAATCACCTGCACGACGCCGACGGCATGCTGCGAGCGGACCCGCTCACGCGCACCGACGCCGCGCCGCTGGATAACATCCGCGCCGTGGTCACCGCCCTGCTCGGCCCAGCGCCCTCGCTGCTGCACTCGTCGCCGCGGCGCGCAGGCAGCTGACAAAAAAAGCCGCAGCCTCTCGGCTGCGGCTGTAGCTCAACAGCGGCGCGCTTACTGCGACTGCGCCACCATGTAGTCCACCACGGCCTTGACGTCATCGTCAGACAGGGTGCTGTTGCCGCCACGAGCCGGCATCGCGCCCTTCGCGCCGTTGAACCCCTCGATCGCATGCTTGTAGAGCACCTCGGTGCCCTGCGCGATCCGCGGCGCCCAGTCCGCCTTGTCGCCCGGCTTGGGCGCACCGGCGACGCCGGCCGCGTGGCACAGCGCGCAGGCCTGTCCGTAGATGCGCTTGCCGGCGGCGTGCTCCTCGCTCGCCGGGGCCGGAGCGGTCGGCGCCGGTTGTGCTGCCGGCGCTGCCGCCTGCGGCGCACTCTCCTGCCCGCCGCAGGCGCTCAGCAGCAATGCCAACGACGCCATCAGAACGTAACTCTTCATCAGCCTGCACTCCTGGACATGTGGGCCGGATCAGCATAGCCGCCCGCAGGCGGCCGCGCACCGACGAAACCGATCAGCGGTAATTTTAGTACATGTTTCAGCGCGGGCTCCCATGACCCAGATCAATAAGATGGACAGACCGTGAATCTATTATGCGTGCATCGCCGCAATGGCACTGCACTGCGGACGCACGGGACAGCAGACACCCGTCCCGGCACCCGCATCGCAGGGCCGCGGCGACCACGATCACAAGGGGCACGCACATCATGACCGCATCGCCTTCGGCCGCCGCCATCCCCCGGCGCGGACTGCTGCTGAGCTGGACCCCCGAGGACCCGCAGTTCTGGCAGGACAGCGGCACCCGCATCGCGCACCGCAATCTTGCGATTTCGATCCCGGCGCTGCTGCTCGCGTTCGCGATCTGGATGATGTTCTCCGCGGTCGCGGTGAACCTCAACCGCGTCGGCTTTGCCTTCACCACCGAGCAGCTGTTCTGGCTGACGGCGCTGCCGGGCCTGTCCGGCGCGACGCTGCGCATCTTCTATGCGTTCCTGGTGCCGATCTTCGGCGGCCGCCGCTGGACCGCGATCTCCACCGCCTCGCTGATGATCCCGGCGGTGTGGCTGGGCTTCGCGGTGCAGGATCCGGCAACACCGTTCTGGCAGTTCGCCGCGATCGCGGGGCTGTGCGGCTTTGGCGGCGGCAACTTCGCCTCGTCGATGTCGAACATCTCGTTCTTCTTCCCCAAGGCCCGCCAGGGCTATGCGCTGGGCATGAACGCCGGCCTGGGCAACCTCGGCGTGTCGGCGACCCAGTTCGTCATTCCGCTGGTCATCGGCGGCGGCCTGTTCGGCGCGATCGCCGGCGCGCCGCAGATCACCGCTGACGGTCGCGAGCTGTACCTGCAGAACGCCGGCTTCGTCTGGCTGCCGTTCCTGCTGCTGTGCACGGTCGCGGCCTGGTTCGGCATGCACGATCTGGCCACCGCGAAGTCGAGCTTCCGCGAGCAGTCGACGATCTTCCGGCGCAAGCACAACTGGCTGATGTGCTGGCTCTATATCGGCACCTTCGGTTCGTTCATCGGCTACTCGGCCGGCTTTCCGATGCTGATCAAGACGCAGTTTCCGGAAATCAACGCCCTGAGCTACGCGTTTCTCGGCCCGCTGGTCGGCGCGCTGTCGCGCCCGGTCGGTGGCTGGATGGCGGACAAGCTCGGCGGCGCGGTGCTGACCTTCTGGGTGTTCGTCCTGATGATCGGCGCGGTGCTGGGCGTGCTGGCCTTCCTGCCCGGCGCCGACAGCGCCGGCAGCTTCGGCGCCTTCCTGGCGATGTTCATGCTGCTGTTCGTGCTCACCGGCATCGGCAACGCCTCGACCTTCCGCATGATCCCGGTGATCTTCCGCACGCTGCACGAGCGCTGGTCCGCCGGCGGCGACGCGGCATCGCGCGCCGAGTCGAGCCGGCGTGCCGGCATCGAATCCGCCGCGGTGATCGGCTTTTCCTCGGCGATCGGTGCCTACGGCGGCTTCTTCATCCCCAAGAGCTACGGCACCTCGATCGCCCTGACCGGCAGCCCACAGGCGGCGCTGCTCGTATTCATCGCGTTCTACGCCAGCTGTCTGGCCATCACCTGGTGGTGGTACCTGCGGCGCGGCGCCGAGCTGCCGTGCTGAGCCGCGCGCCCGCATCCTCCCCGACCGAATCGACGACGATGAGCCACTTCCTCGACCATCTGAAATTCTTCAAGCGCACCGCCGAGCCGTTTGCCGACGGCCACGGCGTTGCCGCCAACGACGACCGCAGCTGGGAGCAGGGTTACCGCGCGCGCTGGCAATACGACAAGATCGTGCGCTCGACTCACGGCGTGAACTGCACCGGCTCCTGCAGCTGGAAGGTCTACGTCAAGAACGGCCTGGTCACCTGGGAGACCCAGCAGACCGACTATCCGCGCACGCGCCCGGATCTGCCCAACCACGAGCCGCGCGGCTGCCCGCGCGGCGCCAGCTACTCCTGGTACCTGTACAGCGCCAACCGGGTGAAGTATCCGCTGATGCGCAGCGCGCTGCTGCGGCTGTGGCGTGAAGCGCGCAAGACGCAGTCACCGGTCGACGCCTGGGCCAGCATCGTCGAGGACCCGGCCAAGGCCGCCAGCTACAAGAGCAAGCGCGGCATGGGCGGCTTCGTGCGCGTGCACTGGGACGAGGTCAACGAACTGATCGCCGCGTCCAATCTCTACACCGTCAAGCAGTACGGCCCGGACCGCGTGATCGGCTTCTCGCCGATCCCGGCGATGTCGATGGTGTCGTACGCCGCCGGCGCGCGCTATCTGTCGCTGCTGGGCGGCGCCTGCCTGTCGTTCTACGACTGGTACTGCGACCTGCCGCCGGCCTCGCCGCAAGTCTGGGGCGAGCAGACCGACGTGCCGGAGTCCGCCGACTGGTACAACAGCCGCTACATCATCGCCTGGGGCTCGAACGTGCCGCAGACGCGCACGCCCGACGCGCACTTCTTCACCGAGGCGCGCTACAACGGCACCAAGACCGTCGCGATCACGCCCGACTACTCCGAAGTCGCCAAGCTCACCGATCACTGGCTGCATCCGAAGCAGGGCACCGACGCCGCGCTGGCCTTCGCCTTCGGCCATGTGATCCTGCGCGAGTTTCATGTCGAGCAGCGCTCGACGTATTTCCAGGACTACTGCCGGCAATACTCGGACATGCCGCTGCTGGTGCGGCTGGAGCGCAACCATGACGAACGCCTGGTCACCGGCCGCTTCCTGCGCGCCAGCGACCTCGGCGGGCTGGGCGAAACCAACAATCCCGAGTGGAAGACGCTGGCCTACGACGAAACCAGCGACGATCTGGTGGTGCCGCAGGGCTCCGTCGGCTTCCGCTGGGGCGAGAAGGGCAAGTGGAACATCGAGGAGAAGTCCAGCGACGGGCGCGCGACGCGGCTGCGGCTGAGCCTGCTGGGCGCCCACGACCAGATCGCCGAGGTCAGCGTTCCCTACTTCGGTGGCGTCGAGCACGCGCACTGGACCGCCGCGCCTCACCGCGACGTGCTCGAACACCGCATCCCGGCGCGCACGCTGCGCCTGGCCGATGGCAGCGACTGCCTGGTGGCCACCGTCTATGACCTGCTCATCGCCCAGTACGGCGTCGACGCCGGCCTGGGCGGGGACTTCGTCACCCGCGACTATGACGCCGATGTCCCCGGCACGCCGGCCTGGCAGGAACGGATCACCGGCGTGCCGCGCGCACAGGTGATCGAGATCGCACGCGAATTCGCACGCACCGCCGACAAGACCCGCGGCCGCAGCATGGTCATCGTCGGCGCAGCGATGAACCACTGGTTCCACAACGACATGAACTATCGCGGCCTGATCAACATGCTCGTCATGTGCGGCTGCGTCGGCCAGTCCGGCGGCGGCTGGGCGCATTACGTCGGGCAGGAAAAGCTGCGGCCGCAGTCGGGCTGGCTGCCGCTGGCGTTCGGCCTGGACTGGAGCAAGCCGCCGCGCCAGATGAACGGCACCAGCTTCTGGTACTTCAACTCCGATCAGTGGCGCTACGAAAAGCTCAGCGCCGCCGAGATCGTCTCGCCGCTGGCCGATCCGCGCCAGCACGGCGGCAGCCTCGCGGACTACAACCTGCGCGCGATCCGCATGGGCTGGCTGCCGGCGGTGCCGCAGCTGGACCGCAACCCGCTGACGCTGACGCGCGAGGCCGAGGCCGCCGGGGCTAAGCCCGCCGCCTATGCGCTGGAGCAGTTCAAGACCGGCACGCTGGACTTCGCCTACGCCGATCCGGACGCGCCGCAGAATTTCCCGCGCAACCTGTTCATCTGGCGCTCGAACCTGCTCGGCTCCTCCGGCAAGGGCCATGAGTACATGCTCAAGCATCTGCTCGGCACCCGCCACGGCCTGCAGGGCAAGGATCTGGGCGAGCGCGGCGCGGCCAAGCCCGAGGAAGTGAAGTGGCGCGATCCGGCGCCGGAAGGAAAGCTCGACCTGCTGGTGACGCTGGACTTCCGCATGTGCACCACCGCGCTGTACTCGGACGTCGTGCTGCCGACCGCCACCTGGTACGAAAAGGACGACCTCAACACCTCCGACATGCACCCGTTCATCCACCCGCTGTCGAAAGCGGTGGACCCGGCCTGGGAGGCGCGTTCGGACTGGGAGATCTTCAAGGGCATCGCCCGCACGGCCAGCGCGCTCGCACCCGGCGTGCTCGGCGTGGAGCATGATCTGGTGCTGGTGCCGACCCTGCACGACACCCCCGGCGAGATCGCGATGCCGCTGGGCGTCACCGACTGGAAGCGCGGCGAGTGCGAGCCGATTCCCGGCAAGACGATGCCGTCGATGGTGGTGGTCGAGCGCGATTATCCCAACCTGTACCGCAAGTTCACCTCGCTCGGCCCACTGCTCGACCAGCACGGCAACGGCGGCAAGGGCATGAGCTGGGACACGCGTGACGAGATCGACTTCCTCGGCCGGCTCAACCGCACCGTGAGCGAGGACGGCATCAGCAAGGGCCGCCCGCGCATCGACACCGCGATCGACGCCGCAGAGGTGATCCTGCATCTGGCGCCGGAGACCAACGGCCACGTCGCGGTGAAGGCCTGGGAGTCGCTGGGCAGTTTCACCGGGCGCGACCACACCCACCTGGCCACCGGCAAGGCGCACGAGGCGATCCGCTTCCGCGATGTGCAGGCCCAGCCGCGCAAGATCATCTCCTCGCCGATCTGGTCAGGCCTGGAGGACGAACACGTCAGCTACAACGCCGGCTACACCAACGTGCATGAGCTGATCCCCTGGCGCACGCTGACCGGGCGCCAGCAGTTCTACCAGGATCACGAGTGGATGCGCGCCTTCGGTGAGGGCTTCATGGGTTACCGCCCGCCGGTCGACACCAAGACGGTGCTGCCGATCCTGGGCAAGAAGCCCAACGGCAACAAGGAGATCGTGCTGAACTGGATCACCCCGCACCAGAAATGGGGCATCCACTCGACCTATTCCGACAACCTGCTGATGCTGACCCTGAACCGGGGCGGACCGGTGGTCTGGCTGTCCGAGGTCGACGCCAAGAAGGCCGGGATC
>JBFHQK010000045.1:0-13576 GCA_041592255.1 Fontimonas sp. | reverse complement strand
GGCCTGCAGAAACGCCCGACCCTCGGCGCCCAGCTCCAGCGTCAGCTCGAGCCGGCCGTCCGCGGCCGCGGCGGCCCGCGGCAGCAGCGCCAGCAGCAACCCGGTTTAGTTGACCACGTGCATTCCCCCGTTTGATCGGCTCGGGGGGCACGCACCGCCCCCCGCGAGCCGCATGGACCTCGGCGGCGGCGCCCGCGCGCCGCCCGGCTCAACGCGCCGACTTCAGACTGCTCTGGTCGAAATCGCGCTCGCTGTAGCCGTTGCGGAACTTGTAGTCCTTGAACAGCAGCGTCGTCGACTTGCCGGTCTGGTGATTGACCATGTCCAGCCGGCCCGGGCGCCAGTACTTGGCGAGATACTGCTGGTAGTCCTTGAACGCAAGCGTCTTGAGCAGCGACTGCTTGCGGTCGTAGAACTCGATCTTCAGCGGGCGGTACTCGGCCTGGTCCATCCACACGACCTGGCGCGTGTACCCGGAATCCGCGTCCACCGGATAGCGCTCGATGACGAAGCAGTGCTGTCCGTCGAGGGTTTCGTCGCGCAGGTACTTGTAGCTGTACTTCTCGATTTCCTGCGAGCCGAGATCCTCGAAGGCGAACTCGCTGCCCATGAACGGGCCGGCCTTGTTGTTGCCGGCGATGCGCTTGACGCGCTTGAGCGCCGGCAGGTAGAGCCAGCGGTCGTCGTCGGCGGTCTTGTGCGAGTAGGTCAGCAGCGCGGTGCCTTCGACGTCCTTGGGCTGGTCGAAGATGATCAGCGACTTGTCGCCGTCGTCCTTGACCTCGAGCGCCTTGGAGCGGATCTCGCGCTTGGATTCCTCACCCTGGCGGTTGCGCAGGATCATCTGCATCGTCGCCGAGGTGTCGCCGAAGCCGTCGTTGCGGCGCTCGGCCTCCTGCGCGATCGCCAGACCGCGCTCCTCGGGGCTTGCGGCGGCCGCCGGCAGCGCCAGCAGAGCACCGCACAGCGCGGCGGCAACGGCCTTACTTTGTGGCCAGAACGTCATGGGTCATCTCCGGAGTGGAAAGGGTCTGCGGGTCGGTGGCGCGCGGCCGGTCGATCCTGAGCAACAGCGTCGGCAGCAGCAGCAGGTCGAGCACCAGCGCGCAGAGGATGCCGATCGAGGTCAGCTGCGCCATGCCGCTGTTGGGCACGAAGGCCGACTGCGACAGGATCAGGAAGCCGGACACCAGAATCAAGGTGGTGACCACCAGCGCCGCGCCGACGCTGTGGAAGCTGTGACGGATCGCCGCTTCGGGTGCGTAGCCCAGCTCGCGGCGCGCGCGCAGATACTTGCTGAGGAAATGGATGGTGTTGTCGACGATGATGCCGACCGTCATGTTGAGCACGATCGCCATGGTGAAGTTGATCTCGCCGTTGACCAGGGCCCAGATGCCGAACGCCGCGCCCAGCGGCAGCAGGTTGGGCAGCAGCGAGGCCAGGCCCAGCCGCCACGAGCGCAACACCGGCAGCAGCAGCAGCGAGATGCAGGCCAGCGACACCGGCAGCGAGATGAAATTGGACTGCAGGTTGCGCTGCGCGATGTGCGCGAACATCACCGCCGGCGAGGTGCCGTGGGTTTCCAGCGCCGGGGCGTGCTCGCGCAGCCACTGCCGCGCGGAGTCCTCGATCGCGCGGGTCTCCTTCGACTTCAGATGCTCGAAGACGACGATGAAGCGCGACGACGACTTGTCGATGTTGACCGTGTTGTTGAGATCGAGCCCGAACGGCAGCGACATCTCGTAGAGCAGCAGGTATTGCGCGGCGAGATCGCGCTGCTGCGGCAGCCGGTACTGCGCCGGATCGTCGCCGTTCATGCTCTTGTTGAGCTTCTTGAACACGTCCGTGAGAGTGCCGACGTAGAGCACCTTGGGCTGCTGCTTCCACCACTGCGCGAACGCCTCGACGCTCTGCAGGTAGGCCGGGTCCGCCACGCATTCGGCCTCGCCGCAGCGCAGCGAGAATTCCATCGTGTACAGGCCGGTCAGCTTCTCGGCGACGCGGTCGGTGTCGGTACGGAAGGTGATGCTGGGGCCGAAGAAGTGCGCAAACAGGTCATTGCCTTCGTTGCGGAACGCCAGCGCGGTCAGGCCGACCGAGACCAGCAGGGTGCCGATGAACACCGGGCGGCGGCGGCGCACGACGAAGCCGGCGAGGGCGTCGAGCCCGCGGGTGAGCCGGCTCGCATCATCGGCGCGCGCCACCGGCACGCGCAGCGGCAGCAGCATCAGCAGCGCCGGCAGCAGCGCGATCGAGTAGAACCAGGCCAGCATCACCCCCATCGCGGTGATGTTGGCGAGATCCTTGAGCGGCGGCGAGTCGGTGAAGTTGACCGACAGGAAGCCGATCGCGGTGGTGATCGAGGTCAGGAACACCGGCGTGAAATTGACCCGCAGCGATTCGATCAGCGCGTCGGCGCGGCTGTGGCCGGCGCGCATCAAGGCAAACAGCGTCACGCAGATGTGCACCGAATCGGCCACCGCCAGGGTGGTGATAATCTGCGGACTGGCCGCCGACGGCGGCGTCAGGCCGATGCCCAGATAACCGGCCAGGCCCATCGCCGTCGTCGCGGACACGACGATGACGACGAAGGTGGCGAAGGTCGCGCCGCCGGAGCGCAGCATCAGCCAGGTGATCAGCATGATCATCGCGTACATCGCCGGCACCAGGGTCTGCATGTCCTGCGCCGCCGCTTCGGTGAAGGCGTTGGACATCAGGTTGGAGCCGGTCATCGAGATGCGGGCGACTTCCGGATAGTCGGCGAGGATGCGGTCGCGCAGCGCGCGGGTGGCGGCCACCGCCTGCGGCAGCTCCTGCTGCGTGAGCTGGTCGAACGGCGGGAACTGGAAGGTGATGTTGACCGCGGTGACCTCGCCCGACGGGGCGATCAGGCGGCGCAGCAGCAGCGGCTCGGCCAGCGTCACCGCGCGCATCTTGTCGATGCGCGCCGCGCTGACGGCGTCGTCGTCGGCCAGCAGCGCGGCGACATTGAGATCGTCACCGGCCGCCTCGGTGTGCTGAAAGTTGGTGATCGAGTCGACGCGCAGCGCGTAGGGCAGCGTCCACGCCTGCGCCGTGAGTTCGCGCACCGCTTCGAGCACGCGCGGCTGGAACACGTCGCCCTCGCGCGGTTCGAGCATCAGCAGGATGTTGTCGTTGCGGCTGTAGACGTTCTGGATCTCGTCGAACGCGAGCAGCTGCGGATTCTCCGGACCGAAGTAGACGCGGTAATCGGTGGAGAAGCTGAGCAGGCGCACGCCGGCGCCCAGTGCCAGCACGCTCAGCAGCGACAGCAGCAGCGTCCAGGCCGGGTGGCGCACCAGCCAGCGGGCGTAGGCGACAATCCAGCGTTCGTGGAAAGGCATGCGGTTCATCGGTGCACCGGGGGGAAGCGGTTGTTGTCGGGATCAGCGCCTGCGCAGGGACTCGATGTAATCGATCAGGCCGCGCATCCCGGATTCGAGGAACGCGCGCGAGCGCTTGGACTTGGCCAGACCGACACAGCCCTCAATCGACGCGATGATGAAGGCGGCGGCGTCCTCCGCCGCGATGTCGGTGCGCACCACGCCACGCGCCTGCCCGTGGCGCAGCGCGGCGATGACACCGGCATGCCAGTCGTCGAGGATCTGCTGCAGCCGGCAGCGGAAGCCCTCGTCGACCGATGACATCTCGTTGATCAGATTGTTGAACGGACAGCCGTATTCGCTGGCCTGGGCCGAGCGCGTGCGCGTGAGTTCGCGGCACACCGCCACCGCCGCGGCGATGCAGTCGTCGGCGTCGAGCACCGGCTTCCACGACGCCTCGATCCACGGCCGCACCACCTCGTCGACCACGGCGTAGCCCAGCGCGGTCTTGCTGCCGAAGTGGTGATACAGCGCGCCCTTGGTCACGCCGCTGGATTCGAGAATCGCGTCGAGGCTGGCGGCGCGAAAGCCCGAGCGGTAGATCTCGTCGAACGCGCAGCCCAGCAGCGTCTGCCGCGTGCGGTCGGGCTGGCGTTTGGCGGGTGCGTTCATGCGGCGCGCTCTGACATACCGGGCAGTATGTAGCTTCAACCGGCATTGTCAATCCGGGCCGCGACCGTGGCGTGGGCCACCATGACCGCGCCAACAATGGCGGCATAATGCCCACGGGAACGTTCCGGGAGAGCGGCATGGACGGGTCGCTGCGCATCACCGAGTTGGCGCGCACCGTGACGGCGCGCGTGCCGCTGGACGCCGCCCTGCTGCTCGCGCGCGAGTCGCGCGACACGGTGGCGTCAGTGCTCGAACAGCTGCCGCAGGGCCTGGCCGAGCGCATCCGCGAGCATCTGCCGCCGCCGCTGCGTGCGACCGCGCCGGACCGCGCCACCGCAGCGCCGGTGCTGACGATTCCCGACAGCCTCGTCGAGCTGATGGAGCCGGCGCTGGGCACGCTGCCCGAAATCGCCACTGTTCAGGATGCGATCGAATTCCTGCGCGCGGCCGAGGACGCGCGCCAGATCACCTATCTGTACACGACGGACACCGACGACCGGCTCACCGGCCTGGTCGTGATCCGCGACCTGCTGCTGGCCGCGCCCGACCAGCCGCTGCGTGAGGTGATGCAGCCGGCGCCGTTCGCCTTGCCGCTGGACATGCCAGCGGCCGACGCGATCAAGGCCGCGATCCACCGCCACTACCCGGTGTATCCGGTGATCGACGCCGAGGGCCGCCTGGCCGGCATCGTCCGCGGCTGGCGACTGTTCGAGCGCCAGGCCGTGGTCATCACCGCGCAGACCGGCCAGATGGTCGGCGTGGACAAGGATGAGCGCGTGCACACGCAGCTGTGGCAGGCGTTCCGCATGCGCCATCCCTGGCTGCAGCTGAACCTGCTGACGGCGTTCGTCGCCGCGTTTGTCGTCGCCAGCTTCGAGGACACGATCACGCGCGTCGTCGCGCTCGCCGCCTTCCTGCCGGTGCTGGCCGGCCAGAGCGGCAACACCGGCTGCCAGGCGCTGGCGATCACGCTGCGCGGGCTGACGCTGGGCGATCTCGACGGCCGGCCGATCCGCGCGCTGCTGCGCAAGGAGGCGCTGCTGGGGGCGCTCAACGGCCTGCTGGTGGGCGCGGTCGCGGCGCTGGCAATGTGGCTTTACGCCGCCCACACCGGCGCCACGGATGCGCCGCTGCTGGCGATGACGATCCTGGTGGCGATGACCGGCGCCTGCACCGGCAGCGGCATCTTCGGCGTGCTGGTGCCGCTGGCGCTGCGTCGCTTCGGCGCCGATCCGGCGACGGCGAGCAGCATCTTCCTGACCACCTTCACCGACGTGCTCGGCATGGGGCTGATGCTGCTGCTGGCGTCGACGCTGGTGTCCTGAAGGCGCGGCGCTGGGGCACACTACGCGCCTGATGCGATTGTCCCGATCCCTGCCCCCCATCCTGCGGCTGTCCGGCGCGCTGGTGGCCGTTACCGCGCTGGCGCTGGCGGCCTGCGGTGGCCCGCGCTATGGCAGTCCGCGCGCCGATGCGCTGACGCCGCTGCGCGAGGCCTTCGACGCCGCCGACCGCGACGGCGACGAGAACCTGACGCGCGAGGAGATGGCCGCCGGCCTGCCCAAGCTGGCGCCGGCCTTCGATGCGATCGACACCGACAGCAACCAGCGCATCAGCACCGGCGAGCTGCGCAGCTATCTCGAATGGCAGCGGGTGCTGCGCGCACCGCCTGCGGGTTCGCGCGATCCGCGCCTGTGATGCTGGCCACGGCGATCGTCCTGGTCGGCTTTCTCACCGCGACACTGTCCGGCGTCGCCGGGCTGGGCGGCGGCACCATCCTGATCGGTGTGTTCTATGCGCTGGGCATGGCGCCGGCCGAGGCGGTGCCGCTGTTCGCCGCGGTGCAGTTCGTCGCCAACAGCTCGCGCACCGCGGCCTACCTGCGTCATGTCGAGTGGCGTGCGGCGGCCTGGTTCCTGTGCGCGGCGATCCCGGCGACCCTGATCGTCGCGCCGTTTGCGACCGGCGTCGATGCCGATATCGTGCGGCTGGTGCTCGCCGGCCTGATCCTGGCCTCGCTGGCGCCCGGCCGCGCCGACAAGGCCGCGCTGGCGCAGCGCCCGGCGTTCGCGCTCGCCGGCCTGCTCAACGGCAGCCTGGGCATGTTCGTCGGCGCCACCGGCCTGTTCGTCGGCCGGCTGTTCTTCCGCCCCGAATGGCGCAAGGAAACCACGATCGGCACGCTGGCGCTGACGCAGACGCTGGGCCACGGACTGCGCGTGGCCGCCTATGGCCTGGTCGGCTTCAGCGCACTGACCCAGCCGCTGCTGCTGGCGGCGCTGTGCGTTGCGGTCGTCGCCGGCACCGCGCTGGGCAAGCGGCTCAACGGTCGCGTCAGCGACGCGCAGTTCGCGGTGCTGTTCAAATGGATCCTGATCGTGCTGTCGCTGAAGCTGGTCTACGACGGTCTGCGAGGTCTGGGGTGGAGCTGAAACTCGATGCAGCGGCGGTGCAGCAGCTGATTCGCAGCGGCCTGAGCAGTGCGCACGAGGGCGCGCTGACGGTCGAGGCGGTGGCGCCCGGTTACGCCCGCGTGCGCCTGCCCTACCGCGACAGCATGCTGCGACCGGGCAACGTGCTGTCCGGCCCGACCCTGTTCACCGCGGCCGACTCGGCGATGTATGCGCTGGTGCTGGCGCACCTGGGGGCGCAGCTGATGGCGGTCACCGCCAGCCTCAACATGAACTTCCTCAACAAGGCGGTGCCGGGCGACGTGATTGCCGAGGCCCGGCTGCTCAAGCTCGGGCGGCGACTGGCGGTGATGGAAGTGCGCGTCAGCAGCAGCGGCGCCCCCGCAGCGGTGGCGGCCCATGTCACCGGCAGCTACGCGCTGCCGGCAACCTGACCGCGCTCACGCCGGCGTCCGGTGCGGGCGCCGGCGCCGGGCCACGACTCAGCGCTGCGCGCCGAGCAGGCGCGCGATTTCGGCCTCGCCGTAGGGCCGCACGTCCTTGACCTTGAGGCTGTGCGCCCACTCGCGCGCGAAGTCGCGCTGCAGGCGCCGGTTGACCGCTGCGATCAGCAGCATCGCGCTGAGCGCCCCGGCGCCGGCGAGCACCATGTCCTTGTGCGCGTCCCAGACATCGCCCTGGGTGCCGAGGTAGGCGATGCCAAGGTCGCCGCCGACCGCCGCCGCCGCGCCCCATTCGATCAGCTCGAACAGCGCGGAGGTGGACAGCGTGAAATCCAGCGGCAGGAAGTAGCCCCAGAAACCGCGCACCTCGACCACGCGCAGAAAGATCTCGCGGATCGGGTAGGCCAGCAGCAGGCCGTAGCAGAAGTGCACCAGGCGGTCGTAGTGATTGCGCTGCCAGCCGAAGGTGGCGTTGAGCGAACTGCCGGTCAGCCGGGTCCAGACCGCGTCGTAGGGCACCTGCGCGTAGGTGTAATGCGCGCCAACCGCGTGCAGACACAGAAAGACGAAAATCAGGGTGTAGGACACGCGCGAGAAGACGAAGGCACGGTGGCTCGCCCACAAACCGAGCGCGAACAGCAGCACCAGCGCGTTCTCCAGCGCCCAGTCGCCGCGATCGACCGGCGCGATCGCCAGCCAGCCCCACAGCAGCGCATAGGCGCTGAGCAGGCCCAGCGCGTAGCTGCGATAGCCGGCGGGCAGATGCTCACGCATGTGCGCGCGCAGCCGTCAGCGCCGGCGCCAGATCGAGGCCGCGATCCCAGAACGGCGGCGCGCCGATGCGCGCGCTGAGGAACTCGACGAAGGCGCGCACCTTGGGCGAGCCGTAGCGGTTGGGCAGGTAGACCGCGTACAGGAGCGGCTGGCTGAAGCCCGCGTAGTCGTTGAGCGCCATCATCAGACGCCCGGCGCGCAGGTCCTCGCCGATCGCGTAAGTCGGCAGCAGCGAAATCCCGCAGCCGGCCAGCGCCAGCTGGCGCAGCGCGTCGACATTGTTGACCGCGAAGCGCGCATGCACCGGCACCTCGATCTGCTCGCCGGCGCGCACGAAGCGCCAGATGCCGTCGATCAGGCTGGACGGAAAGCCCAGCAGTGTGTGCTGCGCCAGATCCTGCGGCCGCTCCGGCCTGCCGTGCAGGCCGAAGTAGGCGCGGCTGGCGCAGACGACGAAATGCAGCGGCGCGAGCGGGCGTGCCACCAGCTGCGGTGCCGGCGCGCCGGTGATGCGCAGGGCCAGATCGAAGCCCTGTTCGGCCAGATCGACATGCTGGTCGCTGGTGACGATCTCCAGATCGATCTTCGGATAGCGCCGCAGAAAGTCCGGCATCAGCGGCGCGATCACGGCGCCGACGAAGGAGTTCAGGCCGCTGATGCGCAGCCGGCCACTGGGCTCGGCCTGCAAGCGCGCCACCGCCTCGCGCGACTGCTCCAGCTCCTCGACCACGCGCGCGCAATGCTCGTAATAGGCCGCGCCGGCCTCGGTCAGCGACAGCTTGCGCGTCGAACGCTGCAGCAGCCGGGCGCCGAGCGTGCGCTCGAGCTTGGCCACGTGCTTGCTCGCCACCGACGCGGCGATGCCCAGGCGCTCGGCGCCGCCGGCGAAGCTGCCGGCCTTCACGACCTGTGCGAACGTCACCAGATAAGGCAGCTCGTCCATCGGCTTTGCTTCCTCCTCGGCAGCAATCTAAGTCCGCGGGCGGGGCTAATCAACGCTGGCGGCACGAGTACCGTGGTGCTCGCCCCCCGTACCGCCGAGTCCGCCATGACCCCCGCTCCCTTTCCCCGGCCACGCACCCACGGCGACACCGCCGGCCCGCGTCCGGGCCGTGGCGTGCGTGCCGGCGGCCCGTCGCCGTCGCTCCGGAGATCGCTGATGAACACCCTGAACCCCCTGCGCAGCTTCAATGCCGTGGCCGGACACCTCGCGCCGCAGCTCAGCGCCGGCCTTGCCCGCCGCCTGTTGATGCGTCCGCGCGCGCACCCGCCGCGGCCGTGGGAGGCCGCCGCGCTGGCCTCGGCGCAGCGGGTCAGCTTCCGCTTCGGCCTGTCGGGTCTGCGCTGGGGGGCCGACGACGCCCCGGTGGTGCTGATGCTGCACGGCTGGGAGGGGCGGCCGACCCAGTTCGCGCACTTCATCGCGCCGCTGCTGGCCGCCGGGCGCCAGGTGATCGCGCTCGACGGACCGGCGCACGGCGAATCCGCCGGCGATGAGGCCAACCCGATCCTGTTCGCGCAGGCGCTGCTCGAAGCCGCGGTCGAAATCCGCCGGCTCGAGGCGGTGGTCGGTCACTCGATGGGCGGCGGCGCCACCGCGTACGCGCTGAGTCTGGGTTTGTCGCCGCAGCGTGTGGTGCTGCTGGGCGCGCCGTCGAGCCTCAACGGCGTGCTCGACCGTTTTGCCGATGCGGTCGGCCTGCTGCCGCGGGTGCGGCAGCGCTTCCTCGCGCTGGTGCAGCGCCATACCGGCGTCGATCCGGCGCAGGTCGACGTCAGCCACCTGGCCCGGCGCTACAGCATCCCGGCGCTGGTGGTGCACGACCGCGCCGATGCGCTGGTGCCGTTTGCCGACGGCGAGGCGATCGCGCGCCACTGGCCGCGTGCGCAGTTGCTGGCCACCGAGGGCCTCGGGCACTGGCGCATCCTCACCGACGCCGCGGTGGTCGAGCGCGTCTGCGCGTTTCTGACCGGCGAAGCGGCGCAGGCGCGCGCGGCCTGAGCGCCGCGCGTTGCCGGCCTCAGTCGGCGAGCGCGCGGCCGCGGGTTTCGATCACCCAGGGCATCAGCAGCACGCCGGCGAGCGGAATCACGCCGACCCAGAACAGGATCTGCACCGCGGTGCTCGCGCCCTGGGCAGCGATCGCGCCGACCAGGAACGGGCCGCCGGCGGCGACAATGCGGCCGACGTTGTAGCAGAAGCCCGAACCGGTGGCGCGCAGGCGCGTGGGAAACAGCTCCGGCAGGTAGTAGGTGAAGCTGCCGAAGACGCCGAAGACGCTGACGCCGATGGCGAAGTAGAGGTACAGGCTCGCTTCCGCCGGCAGCACGCCGCTGAAGGTGGCGAAGATCGCCGCCGCCGAGGCGACAAAGTACAGCGCGAACATCGGCCGCCGTCCCATGTGCTGCGCGATCGGGATCGTCAGCAGCGTGCCCACCAGGCCGCCGAGGTTGAACACCGCGGTGGCGAAGAACTTCCAGTCCTCGATCAGCGCCAGCGTGCCGCTGCGGTCGAGGCCACGCAGGCCCGCCTCGGTCTGCGCCAGATGCGTGACCACCGTCGGCAGGAAGGCGTTGCAGCTCCACCAGGTCAGCAGCGCGATCACCGCCATCAGAAAGCCGCTGAGCGTGAGCGGACGATAGGTGGCATTGAACAGCTCGCGCAGGCGCGGCGGCGCGGCGGCGGCGTGCGCCTGCTTCCAGCGCTCCGGCTCCTTGAGAAAGAAACGCACCACCGAAGCGACGAACACCGGAATCAGGCCGAACAGGAAGACGTAGCGCCAGGACACTTCCGGCTGATCGGCGAACCAGTTACCCGCCACCTGCAGATTGACGAAGGTGGCCAGGAACAGCCCCATCGGCGCCGAGGTGTAGAGCAGCGCGCCGGCGGTCACGCGTTTGTGCTCGGGCACCACCTCCGCCACCATCGAGGCGCCCGCCGCCCACTCGCCGCCGATGCCCAGCGAGGCGATGATGCGGCAGACCAGCAGCACCCAGATGTTGGGCGCAAACGCGCAGGCGGCGGTGCCCAGCGCGTACATCGTCATCGTCAGCAGCAGCGTGCGCTTGCGCCCGATGCGATCGCAGACCAGGCCGAACACCACGCCGCCGACCGCCCAGCCCAGCAGCAGCACCGAGGTCAGGATGCCGGTCCACAGCAGCGTCGCCTGACGCGCCTCGGGCGAGCCGATTTCGAGACCGAGCAGGGTCGGCACGCAGTTGGGCGCGACGTAGTTGAACAGCAAGCCGTCGAATACGTCGAAACCCCAGCCGAGCCATGCTGCGAACAGCACGGTCCACTGGTAGCGCGTCAGACCCAGCATGAACTCCCCCCGTCGCACACCGATGAGCGGCGGATTGTAGCCGGGCGCGCGGTGCGCCTCGGCCGCCTGCCGTTGACCTGCGTCAGTCGCCGGCGTCGCGCGCCGCGGCAGGCTAGGCTTTTCGCGTACGGCGGCGGCACCGCTGCGATCACCGGAGGCGCAGATGGATCCAAGGGCGGAAGGGAGTCCCGGCAGGCTGCCGCGGATGCTGTCGTGGCCGATTCCGCCCTATTTCCAGCTGCTGGCACCGCACGCCGACGGCGCCTCGCCGGCCTGCGTCGTCGCGCTGGACAACGGCCGCGAGATCCACGCCGAACTGCTGGGGATCGAGGCCGACCGCGACGTGCTGTGCCTGTGGATGCCGGGCGCAGCGCGCAGCCATCGCCTTGCGCTGGAGCACGTGCGCAGCGTGCGGCTGCTGCCGCCGCTGCGGGTGGTGCCCGATGCCGATGCGATCCGCCGCCTTGGCGCTGCGGATCCCGCCGACGCCGGCGAGCGCGCGTTTGCGATCACCTTCACCGACGGCGAGGTGCTGCGCGGCACGACCCGCGGCTTCGTCAAGGAGATGTCCGGACTGTTTTTGTTCCCGGTGGAAGGCGAGCCGGCGCAGATTCAGCGCATCTTCGTGCCGGGGGCGCAGCTGGCGCAGGTGCAGATCGGCCCGTTGCTGGGCGAGACGCTGCAGCACGGCCAGCAGGTCGACGGCGCGGCGATCGACGAGGCGCTGGATGCGCAGGCGCGGCTGCGGACCGAAAAGCTCGGCACCCAGCTGATCGCGCGCGGCATCGTCGCGCCCGATGAGCTGCGGCTGGCGCTGGATGCGCAGGCGCAGCGGCCGTCGGCCAAGGTCGGCCAGCTGCTGGTCGACGCCGGACTGCTGAGCGATGAACAGCTGCGCGAAGCGCTGACCATCCAGGCCACGAACCGGGAGCGGCGCCTGGGCGACATCCTCGTCGAGATGGGCGTGATCACGGCCCGCCAGGTGACCCACGCGCTGGCGGAGAAGCTCGGCGTTCCGTTCGTCGACGTCAGCGCGTTTCCGATCGAGCCCGCGGCGCTGGGCGCGGTCGACGCGGGCTTTGCCCGCACCCATCAGGTGCTGCCGCTGCTGCGGCTCAACAATGCGCTGGTGGTCGCGGTGGAGAATCCGCTGGCGATGGACTTCGCCCAGGAGCTGCGCTTTGTCAGCGCCCGGAACGTCGTGCCGGTGATCGCCGATCCGCGCGCGCTGCGCGCACGCATCGTCCAGGAGTATGCGGCGCAGACTGCGGCCGGCGCGGATCGCGACGCCGATACCGCGCTGGACGAGGTGCGCGTCGAGGAGCTGGCCACGGCCCTGGCGCGCGAGCGGCCCCAGAGCACCGAGGCGCGCGGCGCCGACAGCGAACCCCGGCTGTCCGACAACACGCTGGTGCGTCTGGTCAACAAGATGATTCTCGACGCCCGTGCCGAGGGTGCTTCGGACATCCACATCGAAAGCAACGGCGGCCGGGGACGCACGCGGATCCGCTTCCGCCGCGACGGCGATCTGCACGACTATCTCGACCTGCCGCCGACCTTTCGCAGCGCCCTGGTGTCACGGATCAAGATCATGGCCGGGCTCGACATCGCCGAACACCGTCATGCGCAGGACGGCAAGATCGCGTTCTGGCGCTTCGGCGGCGCGCCGATCGAGCTGCGGGTGGCGGTGATCCCGACCGCCGACAACCTCGAAGACGTGGTGCTGCGCCTGCTCGGTGGCCTGGCGCCGCTGCCGCTCGACGCATTGGGCCTGGGTGCGCGTGACCTTGAAGCGCTGCGTGCGATGGTGACGCGCAGCTACGGCCTGATCCTGGTTTGCGGCCCCACCGGCTCGGGCAAGACGACGACGCTGCACTCGGTGCTGCGCGAGATCAACCGCGCGGAGATCAAGATCTGGACCGCAGAGGACCCGGTCGAGATCGTGCAGCCCGGACTGCGCCAGGTGCAGATCAATGCGCGCATCGGCTGGACCTTTGCCGACGCGATGCGCGCGTTCCTGCGCGCCGATCCGGACGTGATCATGGTCGGCGAGATGCGCGACGCCGAGACCGCCAAGACCGGGATCGAGGCCTCGCTCACCGGCCATCTGGTGTTCTCGACGCTGCATACCAACAGCGCCGCGGAGAGCGTGGTGCGGCTGCTCGATCTGGGCATGGACCCGTTCAATTTCGCCGATGCGCTGATCGGCATCCTCTCGCAGCGCCTGGTGCGCCGGCTGTGCACCCACTGCCGCAAGCCGCGACGCGTCCCCGATGACGAACTGCGCGCGCTGGCGCAGGACTACTGCAGCGGCACCGAACTCGACCCGGCGCAGATGATCGCGCAGTGGCAGGCCGCGCATGACGGCGCGCCGGTGCTCTACGAAGCCGGCGGCTGCGCGCACTGCAACGCGGGCTATCGCGGCCGCGTCGGGATTTACGAACTGCTGCGCGCCTCGCCACGGGTCAAGGAGCTGACGCGCACGCGCGCCGCGGTGCCGGAGATCCAGCGCGCCGCGCAGCACGACGGCATGCACCTGCTGCGGCAGGACGCGCTCGACAAGGCCTTCGCCGGCCTGGTCGATCTGGGCAGCGCACGCGCGGCGGCGC